>JBIKVL010000338.1:0-5475 GCA_044356875.1 Pirellulaceae bacterium
CGCCTTCCACCATCCGAAATCGCCTCCGCGCGGCGAGAAAGCCTGATCGAAGCGGCGCGGGCGGCGACGCTCAGTTCGCGGCCCCTGCTCTGCGATTTTTGGCCGTTCGATGTTCACGACGCCCCAACCCCGCAGCGTCTCGAAGACAGAGCGCTTCCCACGCCGAAGCTCAAGGTCGGTATCATAGGCCGCCGCTCGTTCGCAACCGGTGCATGGAGCGAGGGGCGGCGGGCGAGTCTCGAACAGCAAGGCGATACGGAACCGGGCGCGGCCAGCGAGCTTGAGGATGACCGATTGCGTCGCTGGCTCACCCGTCCCAAACGCGGTCCATGGCTGCTGCTCGAAGCAGGCGCGGTCGATGCGGGCGCGGTCGAAGCGGGCGCGGTCGATGCAGGCGCGTTCGATGCAGGCGCGTTCGATGCAGGCGAGATCGATGACGGCGCGTTCGATGCAGGCGCGACCGATGCGGCGGCGGAAGAACTGGCCGGGGCGATCGAGTCGTTTCGATGAGGCGAGCGGTTCAAAGCCGTGGCGGCGCGTGGCGGGTAGCGTGGAACGCTTCGGCAAGGGAATAGCAAGGTGAGGCGTATGACGGTGGATACGGCGGCACGACAACCGCTTCTACTGACGCGGATCGCGGACGCGCGGGAATGGATCTCGCGGGAACGGCAAGCGGGGCGACGAATCGGCTTGGTCCCGACCATGGGCGCGTTGCATGCGGGGCACGGGAGCCTTGCGCGGCGGGCTCGCGCGGAATGCGACCGCGTTGTCGCGACCGTCTTTGTGAACCCCACGCAGTTTGGCCCGCAGGAGGACTTCCAGAAGTATCCTCGGACGCTGGAGGCCGACTTGGCGATGCTCGGAGAAATCGGCGTCGACATGGTGTTCGCGCCCAACGCCGACGAAATGTACCGCGGCACGGCGACACATGCCTTGGCGGCGTCGGCTTCCGGGGCCGCGGCGACCGCGGTGCTGCCGGCTCGGGTCGCGGCGCCTTTGGAAGGCGAGTGCCGCCCGGGCCATTTCGCCGGCGTGGCGACGGTGGTTCTCAAACTTTTCCACATCGTGGCCGCCGACGTCGCCTACTTCGGCGCGAAAGATTACCAGCAGACGCTAGTGCTGCGGCGGATGGTGGAGGATCTGGATGTGCCGATCCGCATCGAAGTCTGCCCCACGATCCGCGAGGCCGACGGACTGGCGATGAGTTCCCGGAATCGGTATCTGTCGCCGGAAGAACGTTCGCGGGCGCTGTCGCTGTCGCGAGGCCTGGCAGCGGCCGAGCGGGCATTCGCGGCGGGTGAACGGGCGGCAGCGGCGCTCGAACAACTGGCCCGCGACGAACTGGAAGCGGCGGGTGTTGGCCCGATCGACTACGTGGCGCTGGCCGATCCGGAAACGCTCGAACGGCCCGAGCGGGCTGGCCACCGCGCGATCCTGCTGATCGCCGCTCGCGTGGGCGGAACCCGGCTGATTGACAACCGCATGCTCGAGTGAGGTGTCTGTGTACGACGTGCTGTTCCACATTCCACACCAGATCGGTGGCGTGCCGGTGTTCGGCTGGGGCCTCGCCGTCTTGGTTTGGATCGTCGTCGGCGGCGGATGGCTCGCGTGGCAAGCATGGCGGCACCAGGCGGGCGCCGACGCGGTGGGCGGCCTCGTGATGCTCGGCGTGGGCGCCGCCGCGCTGGTCTGGCTCGCGCCGCGAATGGAGGAGTTCGACCCGCGAAGCAACCAAGCGGTCGGTATCGCCATCCATGGCTATGGGATGATGGTGACGTTGGGGGTTATCGCGGGCGTGGCGATGGCGCTCCGGGAAGCGTTGCGCATGGGACTGGACGCCGAGTTCATCCATGGTTTGGCGATGCGGCTGTTCATCTTTGGAATCGCCGGCGCGCGGGGCCTGTATGTCGCGTTGAACTGGAGCGATTACTCGCGGCCAACCTTGCGGGAAACCTTGGTCGAAGTCGTGAAGTTCACGCAAGGTGGACTCGTGGTGTACGGCGCCTTCTTCGGCGCGATGGCGGCCGGCGCATGGTATGTGCGTTCGCGGCGACAGTCGCTGCTGGCGGTCGCCGACCTGATCGCCCCCGCGATGCTCGCCGGTCTGGCGTTCGGACGGGTTGGCTGTTTCTTGCACGGCTGTTGTTTTGGAGGCGAGTGCCCCGCCGGCCCACTCGCGGTTTCCTTCCCGATGACGTCGCCGCCATATTATCACCAGATGGTTCGCGGACGATTCCAGGGCCTGTGGCTCGCTCCGGGCGATACCCCCCGGGAACTGCGGGTCACTCGACTGGATCCCGACAGTCCAGCGGCGCTCGCCGGGTTGACTGCGGGCATGCGTTTGACCCGCATCAACGGCCTGGATGTCGACACGACGGTCCGTCATTGGCTGCCGCTAGGCGGATCGGGAATGACGGTGGAAGTGGAAACGGCGGACGGCCGCGTCATTCGTTGGGAAGGCGTGGCCGCCCCGCCCCGGAGCCTTCCCGTGCATCCGGTACAGCTTTACAGCGCCGCGAGCGCTGCGGCGTTGAGCCTGTTGTTGTGGACTTGGTACCCGCTGCGTAAGCGGGATGGCGAATTGATCGCCGGCTTGCTCCTGCTCTATCCGCTAACGCGCATCCTGGAAGAAGCCGTGCGGGACGACGAGCCTGGCAGGTTTGGAACGCCGCTGACGATTTCCCAGTGGGTCAGTGTGGGACTCTTGGCGGTCGGCGTTGGATTGGCGGGGTATCTGGCCAAGCGTCCGCCCGGCTGTGCCCGTTTCTCGCTCCCCCCAGCGGCCTGACGGAATAACGGCCTGACGGCCTGACGCGGCTTTTTTCGCTGAAAATCGCCAACGGCGGGAACTTTTCCAATTCGGCTGTCGTCTGAGATCCCAGGAAATGGCTGTGTCGAACGATGCTGTGCTGATCGCCGCGACCCTGAAAGGCGACACCCACGCCTTCGGCACGCTCGTGCGCCAGTATCAGGATCGCCTCTTCACCGCTGTCTATCATGTCATGGGCGACCGACAGGAGGCGGAGGACCTGACGCAAGAGGCGTTCGTGAAGGCGTTCGTGAACCTGGCGTCGTTCCAGCAACAGAGCAGTTTTTACACGTGGATTTATCGCATCGCGTTCAACCTCTCAGCCACTCGCCGCAAGCGCGAGCGTCCCCGCATTTCGCTCGAATCTCGGCGGGAAGCGGTGGGCGCCGAACCGCTCGACCCGGCCGAACCGGCGGAAGAACACGTGCTGCGCGAGGAACGCGAGGCCCAACTTCGCGCGGCCTTGGCGGACCTACCCGAGGAATCCCGAACCATTCTCGTATTGCGTGAAATCGAAGGCTGCGATTACCAGACGATAGCGGAAATCATGTCCACCCCGATCGGCACCGTTCGCAGCCGGTTGCATCGGGCCCGCCTCGAACTCCGCGACCGACTGAATTCCCACCTGCCGGAAACTCCCGCGAAACCATCATGAACCCCGAGCACTCGCCAGATTGGGTCAGCGCTTTTCTCGACGGTGAACTGCCGTCCGAGCAACGCGCCGAAGCCGCGCGGCGACTCGGCCTGCCCATCCCCGCGCACCCTTCGGAATCGACAGCGGCCCAACGCCCCGGTTCACCGCTTTCAATCGCCCCGACCACTGAACCGCTGGCGCAAGAGGGACGAGCTCAAGAGGGACGGGCCGACGCGGAACTGGCGGAAGCTGTGTCGGACCTGCAGGACTTCAAGGAGTTGGGGCATCGACTCCGCGATCTGCCACGCCTGCGGCTGCCCGAGGATTTCGCGGCCCGCGTGCTCCGGATGGCCGAACGGGAGATCCTGGCCGGCCCGGCCGCCGCGGCTGCGGCAATCTCCTCGAGCGAAGGCGCCACCAGTCAGTCCACGGCCGCGAGCCCACATTCCTCCCCAACGCTGCTCGATCGACAAGCGGCCGAATGGGTCGCTCAATCCCGCGCGCTACGGCGGTGGCGGTTGGCGTTCGTGGGCGCGGCGTCGACCGCCGTTGCCGCCTGCATCGTGGCCGTCATCTCGCTTAGCTCTCCGCTATCTCCCCGCCAAACAGCGGTCGCCCGCTACTCGAGTCCTCGGACCGACTCCGTCGCGGCTCCCGCCGCACCTCCCGGGGCGTTCGCAGTGCCACCGATGATGCCACCGATGACGCCACCGATGGCCGGATACAATGCCGGACCAATAACCGGCCCTCTCGGAGTCATGGACGATTTGGAGACGCCAGCGCCGAGCCCCGCTGCGATGGCTTCGCCATCGGCGGAGTCAGGGGATGTGGCCACCTTGCGAGCTGCACCCGGCGCGCCGACGGATGCGGACTCCAATGTGATGAAACGGTCGGCCGGAATGGGGGCGGGAATGGCGGTTGCGCCAACTCCTTCGCCACCCGCCGGTTTGGCGCCGATGGCGGAATCAGCCGCCGACCAAGCGCCGCAAAACGCGGATCGACAAAGACTGGCAAAGAAGGCATTACCCCCGCAGACCCCAGCGGCCGATAAGGCTGCCATCGAACGGAAGCGTGCCGAGCCTACGGAACAGAAGTTCGGGACGCCAAGGGGCGCGGTGCCGAAGGCGGAAGAGACGAGAGCCGAAAACGCGAAAGTATCTGACGCGAAAGCTCGGGACGCGGTCGCTGGGGACGCGAAACCCAACGCCAGTCTGGCCTTCTCCGGCATTCTGCGAGTTTCCTTTCCGAGTGACTTGGCGAGCGACGACGCATGGCGATCGGCGATACAAGCCTCCCCGCCGAAAGCCCTAGCGCTGAGCAAGCCGACAAGCGACAATGCCGCCACATCGGCACCCGCCGCCCCGCAAGCGGCCACCGCCCCTCAAGCCGCCAACGGATCGCGTTTGCCCCAAGTCGAAGTGCATCTCTTGAAACTGCGGGGTGATCAGTTGCCGGAAATCATGCGGAAGTGGCGCGAGTTGGGTGCCGAAATCCACTGGGACAGGACGCTAGCCGCCGACGAAACGCCCGATGTTCGCGAAAGATCTTCAGCCCTTCCTGCCTTGCCGCGTTCGGTGTTGCTCTATCGCGCATCGGACATAAGCGCGGTATCACTCCGCCGGGCCGCAGGCGCCGCGGAGTCCCAAACCGCCACAAAGAACGCCCCGCCAGTCGAAGCCCAACTTGCCACCGATCAAGTCGTGCAAATCATGGCCATCGTGGATTTCGCTCTACCCGCCAAATGATCCGCCGTCTTTTCGAGCGGAGCGGCATAAGCCGCCCGGCCTCGAGCGGAGCCGCGTCGGCCGCCCGGTTTTTAGCGGAGCGGCATAAGCCGCCCGGCCTCGAGCGGAGCGGCGTAAGCTGCCCGGTTTGTAGCGGAGCGGCGTAAGCCGCCCGGTAAGTCACACGCTGCGTTCGAACTCCAATGAGACGCTCCCGTGCCGCTCGAGATTGCGGCAATGTAGCACGTCTTCGCTCTTCTACCGGGCGGCTTACGCCGCTCCGCTAAAAGATTCCATCCGGTCGTTCG
>JBIKVL010000339.1:0-5472 GCA_044356875.1 Pirellulaceae bacterium
TCGAAGGTCTTCTTGGCGTAAAGGTTATATCCGGCCGTCGTGTGCCGAATACCCTTCGGCTTGCCGGTCGAGCCGCTGGTGTACAGGATAAACAGCGACGATTCGCTATCGAGCGGTTCGGCGGGGCAGTTCGCGTTGACCTTCGCGACTTCCTCGTGCCACCACAGGTCGCGGCCGGCCTGCATCGGAGTGGCGTTGCCACAGCGTTTCAGGACGATGCAATGCTTGACGGTCGGCGATTTCGCGAGCGCGGCATCGACGGTTTCCTTCAGCGGCAGGATCTTGCCGCGGCGCCAGCCACCATCGGACGTGATGAGCACCTTGGCGCCGGCGTCATTGTTGCGGTCCGCGACCGCCTCGGCCGAGAAACCGCCGAAGACGACTGAATGCACCGCGCCAATGCGGGCACACGCCAGCATGGCGATCGCCAGTTCGGGCACCATCGGCATGTAGATCGCGACCACGTCTCCCTTGTCGACGCCAAGCCCTTTAAGCACGTTGGCGAATTGGCAGACTTCGCGATGCAATTGCTGGTAAGTGATGGTCCGCTGGTCGCCGGGTTCGCCTTCCCAGATGATCGCCGCCTTGTTTCGCCGCGCGGTCGATAGGTGGCGATCCAGACAGTTGTAGGAAACATTCGTCTGGCCGCCGATGAACCACTCGGCGTACGGTTCCTTCCACTCCAAAGCCTTGTCGAACGGCTTGAACCAATGCAGTTCTTCGCGAGCCAGCCGCGCCCAAAACCCGGCCGGATCGGCGGCCGCTTCGGCGTACAGCGTCTGATAAGCCTCCATCGATCCGATCCGCGCCCGAGCGGAAAACTCGTTCGAGGGCGGAAAGAGCCTGGTTTCGTGCATCACCGAGTCGATTTGCCCGCCCGTCGAATCAGCCATGGTAACCTCGTTTCCCGAAACATCTGCCGCGAACCGCTCTTCCCGCAGCGAAGGGGCGATTCTAGGGAGGCCCTTTCCCAGTGTCAACGAACCGCGCCGCCATCCGCGCGGCGTGGGGGCGTGTCGCGGAACATTTCGTAAAAAAATTCGGTTCGCGCTCTGGGCATTTCGTGGGAGGCCGCGAATTATTGCAGCGGACGTGGGGCAAGGCTTTGAATCGGAAGGATAATTCCCCAGGTCTCGTCGTGCGCGCGGGAAGGTGATCGACGAATCCCGACCCGGCACTTGTCACGTCAGTACCCGTTGTGCTCGGCGGAGTTCTTTCCGCGATCGCACCTCTGGTGGACTCGATCCGATCCACCGCCAAGAGCGGACCGCTTCTGGGATGCGCCGCGACTGTCGGCGTTTCGTGGCGGATTCGAGTCCGCCGCCTGGGACGCGCGATCACTCCTCTTCGGCGTGTCGGAGGCAGGTTGACCACCGTGATTGGTCTCACGGACGCCGTCTACCATCCCTGAACTCCGAGTGGATTCGGGCCTCGCCGGGCGGCCTCGGGCCAAAGTGGAATCAAAAATAGACTGTCTCTTTTTGATGGCGATTTCGCTGGCGGGCGGTTCGTGGTCGGTTCACGGCTCCGGCAACCTGGGATGCGAGCTTCGCAACCTACTTTCCAGTAACAACTTCGGTGTGGCTTTGCGGCCAAAAGGCGGGTAAGCAGCGACGAAACGACGTCGCATCATCTTCTGGGAGCGTAGATCGAACGGCGTTTCCCAAACCGCGACATGTACCTGCACGCCATCCCGCCGCTGGCGTTGTGGCCTTTGCCAGCGGTATCGGCACCAGCGTCAGTCGCCCCATTAAGGCCCCAGGGCCACAGCGGCTCGTGGCGAAACTTGGCGTCAGGCGGCGGGCTCAATCCGGCCGGTGCCCTCCCGGCATTCGCGGGCAGAGCGTAAGCTAGCGGTTCCCGCCGCCGCAGCGTCCACTTGGCCGTCTTCCCGCGAGTCGCTCCTGTCATGGTCAACACGCTCTACTTGCCTGAGCTGCGTGAGTACCTCGCGGAGGGCAACGAGCTGGAATTGCGGGAATTCTGCACGGCCCTGCATCCGGCCCGAGTGGCCGAGTTCATGGAGGGGCTGACGGCGGCCGAGTCTTGGGGGGTGTTGAAACACGCCGAGCCCCGCCTCCGCGAACAGATTTTCATCTACTTCGACCATGAAAAGCAGATTGAACTGCTCGAAGGCCAGAATCGCAACGACGTCGCCGCGTTGATCGAGGAGTTGGCTTCCGACGACCGCGTCGATCTGCTGCAAGACTTGCGTCCCGAGGTCGTCGACGAGCTGCTGCCGCTGCTCAGCCCCGACATTCGCCGCAACATCCAGCGGCTGCGTGCCTATCCCGAACGCACGGCTGGCGCGGTGATGACCACCGAGTTCGCTCGTCTGTCGGAGCAACTGACCGCCCGTGAAGCGCTCGACGAACTCAGCCGGCAAGCCGAGCACCTCGAGACGATTTACTACCTTTATCTGGTCGATGGGGAAGGGCATCTCCGCGGCACCTGTACCACGCGGCAGCTCGTGTCGGCGATCGGCAAGCCCGACGTGCGGCTCGGCGACATCATGGAAACGCGGTTGATCACGGCGAATGTCCGCGACGACCAGGAAGATGTCGCTCGCAAGGTGGCCCGCTACGACCTGCTCGCGATCCCCGTTGTCGACGATCAATTCCGTATGCTGGGAATCATCACCCACGACGACGTGATTGACGTCGTCCGCGAGGAGGCGGTCGAGGATGTCCAGCGGCTCGCCGGCGTCACGCCGCTCGACGAATCGTATCTCCGCACTTCCATCATCACGCTCGGATGGAAACGCGGCATGTGGCTCGGCATCCTCTTTTTCACGGCCCTTTTCACGGCATCAGCGCTCAAGTTCTACGAACAACGGCTGAGCGCCTGGCCCTGGCTGATCATGTTCATTCCGTTGATCATGTCGAGCGGTGGGAATTCGGGCAATCAATCGGCGACGCTGATCATCGCCGCGATGTCGACCGGCGACGTTACGCTCCGCGATTGGCTGCGGGTAGTCCGCCGCGAATTGGCCGTCGGCGTCATGCTCGGCGTCTTCCTCGCGCTCTGCGGACTGCTTGTCACTTGGCTGCTGACGATCAATGAGCCGATCATGCAGCCCTACGTCCGCGTATTGCTGGTCGTGCCGAGCACGCTGGTCCTGGTCGTCATCTGCGGCGCGCTTTTCGGTTCCATCCTGCCGATGGCTTTCAAACGACTCGGGCTCGACCCGGCGTTGATGAGCAATCCGTTCGTGGCTGGCCTCAGCGATATCCTGGCGATCGTCATTTATATGACGGTGGCAAGCCTGTTACTCAGCGCTGGCCGCTGGTAGCCGCCGGGCAGCGGCTGTAAGTGGCTGGCAGTGGCTGTAAGTGGCTGGCAGTGGCTGTAAGTGGCTGTAAGTGGCTGTAAGTGGCTGTAAGTGGCTGTAAGTGGCTGTAAGTGGCTGTAAGTGGCTGTAAGTGGCCGGTAACGGATGTCGATGGCGTAAACGTCGCCATCGAAGCTGCTACAATTCGGCCGCAACAGGGCCGGTTCGGGGCAAGCCTTGGATCGCGATCGGTTCGGATGGGCGTCTGGGAGAGAGGGAGAGCCAAATGGTTATCGGTATCTCGATTGTTTCACGGGTTAGCATGAGTGCCGCTCGGACGATGGCGGGGGAGGGCGGCGTGTCGAAGGTCGCTGGCTGCGTGTTTTCTTGCTTTTTCGCGTTGCTGTTCGCCGCGAATATCCGGGCGGACGATTGGCCGCGCTGGCGGGGCCCGACGGCCGATGGCGTGTGGCGGGAAAAGGGGATCGTCGAGCGTTTCGCCTCCAACCGGCTCGAACCCACATGGAAGGCGCCGATCGGGGCCGGTTACAGCGGACCCACCGTGGCGGGCGGCCGCGTTTATGTGATGGATCGGGTGACCGAACCGACCTCGCAGGAGCGCGTCCTATGCTTCGACGAAAATACGGGCAAGCCAGTTTGGACGCATACCTACGACTGCCCCTATACGAAGATCGGCTACACGGCGGGGCCGAGAGCTAGCGTGACGATCGAGGGCGACCGGGCGTTTTCCGTGGGAGCGATGGGCAACGCGTACGGCCTCGATGCCGCCACTGGCAAGGTGCTGTGGCATCGGGATTTTTACCGGGAACTGCCAATCGAAATGCCGATCTGGGGGATTGCCGCCTCGCCGGTTGTCTTCCGCGATCTTGTGATCTTCCACATCGGTGGCGCGCCGGTGAGCGATACCCGCGGAGCGTGCGTCGTCGCGGTCGACGCCGCCACTGGCAAGGATCGTTGGCGGGCACTGAAGGATCGCGCCCAGTACGCCACGCCCGTCTTGATCGAACAGGGTGGCAAACCGGTGGTCGTGGTCTGGACAGGCGACGCTGTCGTGGGACTGGATCCGTTGACTGGAAGTCCGTATTGGCGCGACGAGTTGCGGCCTCGCAACATGCCGATCGGCGTGGCGACTCCCATCGTCATCGGCGATCGCCTGTTCTGCACTTCCTTTTACGACGGATCGCTTCTGTTGCGACTCGGCCGACAACAGCCCACCGCTGAGAGGCTGTGGTACCGAGTGGGCCGCAGCGAACGGGACACCGATGCCCTGCAATCGATCATCAGCACGCCCATCGCTCTGGGCGATCACATCTACGGGGTCGATAGCTATGGCGAACTCCGCTGCCTGTCGATCGCCACCGGCGAACGCATCTGGGAAAACCTCACGGCGACGCCCAAAGCTCGCTGGAGCACCATCCACTTCGTGCAAAACGGCGACCGTACGTGGATGTTCAACGAACGCGGCGAACTAATCATCGGCAAACTGACGCCGACCGGTCTGGAGGAAGTGAGCCGCGCGAAGCTTCTTGAACCCACCCTGGAACAACTGCGGCAACGCGACGGCGTTTGTTGGTCTCATCCCGCGTTCGCCAACCGCCACATCGTCGCCCGCAACGACAAGGAACTCGTGCGGGCCAGTTTAGCGGCACCCTAGGCGAAGGCAGGTTGCGGAGTTGGCCGGAACGACGAAGTGGGCGGCAAAGCAACCGGGGAATCGCGCCCAGCTTTTTTCGCCCACAAATAGTTCGTGGCTGCCTATTGTCCGAACGTGTCTACCGCGATAACCTATTCAGGTGTTCACTTGCTCGGCCATGATTGTAACCAGTCCGCGCCCGCTAGGGGACCAACTCGCGTGCGGCAGCAAATGCCACCTACCCAAAACACGAAGTGACCAGCGAAGAGCGGTCAGCCGCCGGCAGTGAGCAGTGAGCAGTGAGCAGTGAGCAGTGAGCAGTGAGCGATCTCCGACCAATGACAACTGCCAACTGACAACCGACAACTGACAACTGACAACTGACAACTGACAACTGACAACTGACAACTGACAACCGACCACAACCGACCACAACCGACCACAACCGAACCACAATCGACCTCCGGCCCTCTATCGCGAAATCGGACGTAGCCCAAAACCCACAAGACCAGCAGGGAGAGCGAGCCATGGAAAAGACGACGACACG
>JBIKVL010000340.1:0-5458 GCA_044356875.1 Pirellulaceae bacterium
ATCTCGCGACACACCCCGACGTCCGCGCGCCTGGCCAAGTCTATGGCTCGCCCATCGTCGCGGGCGGCAAGCTGTTCGTCGCCACTTGCAATTTAGGCTCCGATGGCGGCCCGCGCGCCACCGTGGTCGTGGCGATCGGCCCTAAACCGTAGAGGAATAGACCACCGATGGCACCGATGAATCAACCACGGATGGCACCGATGAAACGGATGGCAGAGGCGATTCACCTTCCGGCATCCACTGTCACAACAGCGTAATCAAACGGCGCAAAACAAAGGATCTCATTCACAGGGACACCGATTGAATCGTCCATCCGTGCCCATCCGCGTTATCCGTGGTCGACACTCGGCCAGTCGAAACAGCATTCCAGACCAGCAACCAGCAACTAGCAACCAGCAACTAGCAACTAGCAACTAGCAACTCCCCAGGACACCTCCATGAAAGTCTCTCACTTCCCGCCTCCTTGCTTCGCGATGCTGGCGTTTGTCGCATTCGCGGTCGCGTCGCAGCCTCTCCAGGCCCAAACGCCCGCGCCGGCTGGCCTGAAAGTCGATGAAGAGAAGAAAACGGTGACGATCGATTGCCGCATCGCGCCGCGGAAGTTGCCGAACCTCAGCGAGGTCTATCCGATCGAAGTGATCGCCGCCTGGCCCGCGCCCAAGGGCCAGAAGGCGCATGAGACGGTGGTGACGACCGAGGTGAAGCCGAGCGAACTGCACCAGGCGCTCGTGTCGCTCGGACTGAAGCCGGGTAAGCCGGCGAAGGGCGAGGGGGCCGCCGCTGCTGGTCCCGAGGTAAAACTGTTCCTCGACCTGCCCGGTCCCGGCGGCATTTCCAAACGACTGCCGATTGAACGCGCGCTCGTCGACAAGAAGACGGGCAAAACAATGCCTGCCCTCAAGTGGATCTTCACCGGTTCCGTCGAAAAACAGCCCGACCCGGCCAAGCCCGAAAAGGTCTACGCCGCCGATACCACCGGCACTTTTATCGCGATCTTCCCCGTCACCGACGAATGCGTGCTCCAGTCCAGCCTGACCATGAAGGACGAACCGCTCATCAAGCTCGACACCAATATCAAAACATTGCCCGAAGTCGGCGTCGCAGCGCAACTGGTCGTCGCGGTGCCGTAGGTTAGTGGTTAGTGGTTAGTGGTTGGTCGGGCTTGGGTGGGGTTGGGTTTTCAGGTGGCGGTGTCGCGGTTTGTGGGGTGGAGAGTTTGGAATAGCGGGCCGCGGTCGAACAGGGCTGTCGGGAAATGAGGGGAGGCGAGCGTTGCCAGGCTCCATCGACGAAGGTCTGGTTTTTGTTCGCTGAATCGTCGTTCCTTCCGTGCCTTTCCGTGTTCGTCCGTGGCCAAAGTTTTGCATGTCTTCGTCTTCCTTTTCTTGCATGACTGTGTTCGTCCCTGGCTAAACTGTCTCACGGGTTCGTGGCGGCGCGCTTCCTCTGGAGTTGGTTCATGAGCACCACATTCTGCGATCGGCAACGAATGGGTAACGACGTCAAGCGTTTCATCTCCCGCTTCCGACTGTCGCGGTCGCACGTCATCGCGCCACACCAAACTCGAATCGTGGCCATGCCGTTTGCCGCGCCGCATGCCTCGCTGTTTGCCACGTTGGTCGCGGCGGTCGCTGGCTGGTCGACGCTGGTGGCCACCACGCCGCTTGCGGTCGCGCAGATTCCCGCCGCGGTTGCCGACCGTTTGCCGCCGCCCAAATCGGTCGAACTGCCGCCGCTCCCGAGTTCCTCTGGACCGACGACGACCATCCGTCGCGGCTCGGACCTACCGCGACCGCATTTGTGGACTCTGCCGAGCGGTGAAACGCCCCGCGCGCCGGTGGCGTTGCCCACCGACTCGATTCGCAAACCATGGCGACATCTCGGCGGCGAACCGCTTTCGCTGGCGGTGGAACCAGTGCCGTCGACACCGACGACGCCCGTTTTTCCTACGGCCGTACCCGCCCGAGTGCTCGACGGGGCCGCTTGGTCGGGCACGCCCGCCTTGTCTCGTTTCGAGCGGCTTGCCGAACCGGCTCCGCGGGCCCAGGACGACGCGACGAGCCTTCCGGCATTCGGGTTTTTGACCCGTCCTGTCGCCACTGCCGTTCCCGTCCCGCCGCCCCTAGCGCCCCTGCTGCTCGTCGATCCCGACGCGCCGCGCCGGGCCGCCGCTGTCTCGAACCCACCTCCGGACACGGATCGTCCCGCCATCTCGCGCGAGACGCCGCCGCGTCCACAATTCCCGGCGAAATGACGCGCCATGCTCCCAGCGGTCGTGCCCGTCCTGGTCGGGCCCCTGCAAACGTTGATCGCGCTCGCGCCCGCGTTGCTGGTGGCGTTGGGCGGTTTGCTGTTCGCCCTCTGCACACCACGCGGCTGGCGACTCGTCGCGCGTTTTTTCTGGCATCAAAAACTGCTCTCGGCCGCGTTGTTGCTGGTGGCCGCAAGCCTTTGGACCGGCCAGCCCTGGCGATCGCTGGGCCTCGCATGGTCCCGACTCGTCCGAACATCGGTCCCGTCTGAATCGCTGACGAGATCCGGTTCGACCGCGATCCGTGGCGCCGACGATGCGTGGCCGATGTTCCGTGGCACGGCGAATCGACGCGCGTTGGCTTGGTTGGAAGGCGAACCGCGATCGCCCGGCTTCCAATGGACACACTTGGCGGATACGACGATTTTTTCCTCGCCCTGCGTGATCGGCGACCAACTGGTGTTTGCGACGGCGGATGGCATCGGGCCGTTTTCGCCGGCGGGCCGCGGGGCCATCGTTAGCCTTGATCTGGCGACAGGCCGCGAGCGTTGGCGGTATGCGCCTGACGGATTCCGCGCGACGTTCTGCTCGCCGGTGGCCGCCGAGCGGCGGATTGTCTGTGGCGAAGGGCTCCATCTGGTGCAGGACGCGCGCGTCACGTGCTTGGATCTGGACGGCAAGCGACAGTGGGAATTCCGTACCCGCAGCCATGTCGAAGCCACTCCGTGCATCGCGGATGGACGGGTGTTCGTGGGCGCTGGCGACGACGGTTTCTACTGCCTCTCGCTCCACGATGTGGTCGACGGCGCGCCCCGGGTGCTCTGGCATCTTCCCGGCGACCAATTCCAGGACTGCGAGTCTCCACCGTTGGAACACGACGGCGCCGTGTATTTCGGCCTGGGACTTGGCGGACAAGCGGTGTGCTGTGTGGATGCCGCCACGGGGAAATTGCGTTGGCGAACGCCCACGCCGCATCCCGCTTTCGCGCCGCCCGCGATCGTTCCCGCCAGCGGCGACCGACCCGCGATGCTGCTCGCCGCGATTGGGCGCGGCAATTTCGTCCAATCGGCTGATGAGCTGCTCGCCGCGAAACTGGACGAACTCCGCGAGGAAAACGCGTCGCCGGCGACACTCGAAGCCGCCCGCCGCGAGCTCGGTCCTGCGGGCGAACTCTGGTGGCTCGATCTCGCCACCGGCGAGGTGCTAAAGAAATTCGCCGCCGGCGACACAATCCTCGGCGGCGCCGCGGTGGATGAACGCGGCATCACCTTCGGTTCGCGCGACGGCCGCGTCTATCGACTCGACCACACCGGCGAGCCACAGGCCCAGTGGGAAGCGCGGGAGCCGATTGTCACGTCGCTCGTCGTCGCCCGCGAACAACTGTTCGTCGTCGCGCGTTCCGGTCGGCTCCACGCGCTCGATCGCGAAACGCTCGCGCCGCGCTGGGATATGCAGCTCGGCGACGGCGAGAATTTTTTTTCCTCGCCCGTCCTCGCCCGCAAGCGTCTCTACGTTGGCACGCCCGCCAACGGCTTGCGTTGCGTCGGCTTCGACACGCCACCATCGCCGCTCGTGTGGAACCACGGCCAGCACGGCGGCGTCGCCGACGACCGACAGCTCCCGGAGCAAGCCGCGATCGCTTGGATCGAGCGTGAACCTCACGTCGCGAGTACAGCGGCAGCTCGCCACTGGTGCCCCACTCCCACGACATCGCGGATGGTCGTTGTTCGCAGCGACACGCGTGCGACCCAGGTCGCCGCTTTTCCATTTCGTCCCTCCGCCAGCGTCCCTTCAGCGAACGCCACTGGCGAAGGGGCGAATGCCGCCGAGTCGAACGCTTCCCACGAGTCATTGCCGGTTCGTAGCGGCGCTTGGCGCCTCGCCGATTCGCTGATCCTTCCGCCGGCCGCCGTTGGCGATCTTGTGTTGTTGGCGCTCGACCGGCAACTCGCTGCGATCGACACTGCAGCGCCGCTCGATCGGCCGCGTTGGCAAGTGTCGCTCGGACAAAGTTCGCCGCTCGCCATGGCGGTCGATAGTCGCCGAGTTCTACTCGCGGACGCCACCGAGCTCACGGCCTACTCGCTTGATTCGGGCACCGTTCTATACCGCGTGCCGCACGGATTGGGCGATGCCTTGGGAACAGATCCCAACGCTGCACCGACCAATTCCGCGTCCGCCACCAACACGCCGCCGGTGGTCCTGCATTTGGCGGACGACTTGCTGATTGCCGCCCGCGGCGCGCGGTGGAACATCTTCGACGCGCCGACCGGCCGGTCCCTGTCGTCGCTCGGCAACCCACTTGGTCGCGCTTCGAACCCGCCGCTGGCCGATCCCGACTCCATCGCGGCGCCATCGATTCGATATCTCTGGCGCTCGGACACGACAGCCACGCTGGTCGCTGATCACGACGCTATGCATCTGGAACTCGCCAAGAACGAAACAACGCGTCAGCCGCTTCCGGATTCGCCAGCAGGACTGCCAGCGAAGAAACGCGTTGACACGCTGGTCTTCGCCACGCGCTTCGCGCCTCCCTCCCAATCCGATTCCAACTCCGCGTCGCTCCTCACACTGACCACGGCGGGCGACTTGCGTTGTCTCGACGGAACAGCAGTCGCGCCACGGTGGGAAGTGAAAGGCTTGGCAGCGATTCCCCCGCTGGCTGTCTATCCGACATTGATCGCCACGCGTGACTCGGGACTGGTGCGGATCAGTGCCGAAGAGGGCCAGGAGAGTGAATGGTTTCGCTGGCCGGCTAAATCGCTCGCGCCTGCGACGCCGCTCGTCGCGGTCCAGGGCCGCGTCTATTACCAGACGGAACAAGGCTGGCTCGTCTGCCTCGCGGAGGCGCCGTGAGCGACGCACCTTGGATTCATCGTTTTTGGCCCGGCGGATCGGATACAGACCCGGCCCGCGTTGATTTACTGGGCGGCAAAGGCGCCGGACTCGCCGCGCTTTCCCGAGCCGGTTTCCCCGTCCCGCCCGGCTTCACGATTTCGGCCGCCTGTTGCGAATATGTCGAACGGCACGGCCAGTGGCCGGAATCGCTCGAAGCTGAACTGCGACGCGCCATGGGCGATCTCGAGGCCCGTGTCGGCCGCTCATTCGGAGCGGGCAGTCCGCCGCTGCTCGTCGCCGTCCGCTCCGGCGCCGCCGTTTCCATGCCGGGCATGATGGATACGATCCTCAACTGCGGCCTCCACCCTG
>JBIKVL010000342.1:0-5457 GCA_044356875.1 Pirellulaceae bacterium
CAACCGAATATCGACACTGGCGCGGTGGGCGGTCAGGCCTTCTTTATCGGCGAGTCGCTGGACGTGCGGAGCGACTTCCTGAAGGGCGGCTTCCGAGTAGCTGATGACGCTGCCGCCGCGAAGGAAATCGTTGGCGGTCAAGCCGGCGGCCCAGCGTGCGGTCCCGCCTGTGGGCAGGACGTGGGAAGGGCCGGCGACGTAATCGCCCAGGGCGACGGGGCTGTAATTGCCAAGGAAGGTGGCGCCGGCGTGGCGGAGCTTCGGCAGCAGCCGTTCGGCTCCGTGGATCGCCACGTGCAGGTGTTCGGGCGCGAGCAGATTGGTCAGGCGACAGGCCTCGTCTTCGTCGCGGACCAGGATCAAGGCTCCGAACGCTTCCAGGCTCTGCAAGGCGAGGTCGCCGCGGCTAAGCGTAGCCGCTTGCCGCTGCAATTCCGTGTGGGTGGCTTCGAGCACCGTGGGGCTCCAGGTCACCAAGATGCTGGCGCCCGGAGCGTGTTCAGCTTGGGCTAGCATGTCGGCGGCCGTGAAGTCGGGGCGAGTGGTTTCGTCGGCGATCACCACGACTTCGCTGGGACCCGCGATCGAGTCGATGTCGACTTCGCCATAGACGAGCTTTTTCGCGAGCGCGACAAACAGGTTTCCGGGACCGACGATTTTGTCGACCTTGGGCAGACCCGCGACGCCGTAAGCCAGGGCGGCGACCGCTTGAGCGCCCCCGAGCCGATAGACTTCGCGAATGCCCAGTTCGTGGCAGGTCGCCAGGACATCGGGATTGTTCGCGCCGAAGGGCGTGGGCGGCGCGACGACGACGATCTGCTGCACGCCGGCGGCGGCGGCCGGGACGGCGGTCATGAGGACCGTCGACGGATAGGCGGCGGCTCCGCCCGGCACGCAGATGCCGATTCGTTCCAGCGGCACATACCGTTGCCGCAAAACGACTCCGGGACGCGGGCGGGTTTCCACATCCCGGTGGAGAATGGCCCGTTGGAATTCCCACACGTTGTCCCGCACTTGCCGGACCGTGGCGAGGAACTCGGGAGCGGCGGCGCGGTGGGCGGCGGCAAGTTCGTCGGCCGAGACGCGGATCGTGTCGCCCGTCAGCGTGGCATTGTCGAGCCGCTTGGCATAGTCGAGCAGCGCCGGCAAGCCTTTCGAGCGAACGTCGTCGCAGATCCGTTGCACGACTTCGCCGGGGGAGAGCGGCGAGCCGAATACCTCGATCGTGCGTCGGCGGCCGGCTTCGCTGACCACATTGCCGCGGGGGCTGAGCCGTTCGCGGAGCGCGTCCAGTTGCGGAACCAGATCGTCGCGGCGGGAGTCGATACGCAGCAGTTTCAGATTGGCGGTGCTCATGGAATCCTATTGTTGTGACAGGTCTGCCGACTGGAAAGGCCCACGCGTACCATCGCGAACCGCTTTCTAGTATTAGCGGATAGGCGTAATCCCGCCGTTTTAGCGGAGCGGCGTAAGCCGCCCGGCCTTCCGGGTTGACGGCGCCGCGTAAGCCGCGCGGCCCGCCGTTTTAGCGGAGCGGCGTAAGCCGCCCGGTAGCGGTGCCGCTCAACATGCAAGCCGCCCCTCCATCACCTTTGAACCGCACCGACCCGCCAACCGCCCGTCACGCCAACTTGTAGTACACTGACGAAGTCGGCGGCGGCGAAGGCGAGCCAACCGCGAAGCGTGGGGGCACGCCGGTCCCCGAGTCTTCTTCCCATCTATTGAGAGTAGCCTATGTCTGTGGTCATTGATTTGCGGAGCGATACGGTCACGCGGCCCTGTGAGAACATGCGTCGGGCGATGGCGGATGCGGAGGTGGGAGACGACGTGATTGAACGAGATCCGACATGCGAGCGGCTCCAAGAGTTGACGGCCGAACTGCTCGGGATGGAAGACGCCGTCTTCATGCCGTCCGGCACGATGACCAACCAGATCGGTTTGCGGATTCACTGTCGGCCGGGCGACGAGTTCGTCTGCGAGGCGGGTTGCCATATTTACAACTACGAACAGGGTGCGTTCGCTCAGTTGAGCGGCCTGGTAGCGCGGACGGTCGAGGGGCACTTCGGCGTCTTGCGGCCGGAGCAGGTGAAGGGCCTGATTCGACCGGAGAACGACCATCTGGTTCGCACTCGGCTGGTGGTCCTGGAAAACACGCATAATCGCGGTTCGGGTCGCATCCAGCCGTACGCCCACGTCGAGGAGATCTGCTCGTGGGCGCACAGCAACGGACTGCGAACGCATTTGGACGGGGCGCGTCTGTTCAATGCGGCGGTCGCAACCGGCATTCCGCTCGCCAGTTGGGCTCAGCACTTCGACACGGTGAGCGTGTGCTTTAGCAAGGGTTTGGGGGCGCCGGTGGGAAGCGCGCTCGCCGGCAGTCGGGCGGCCATCAAGGAAGCGCGGCGGCATCGCAAATTGTTTGGCGGCGGCATGCGGCAAGCGGGCGTGTTGGCGGCTGGAGCTTTGTACGCGCTGCGGCACAACCGAGAACGATTGGCGGAGGATCATGCCAATGCCCGCATTTTGGCGGATGCGGTGAGAGGCAGTGGGGGGCTGCAGCTCCAGCCGGACGAGGTGGACACGAACATCGTCATTTTCCGCGTCGATCCGCAGTTGGGGTCGGCGGCGGAATTCGTGCAGCGGATGGCCGACCGCGGGGTCGCGGCGCTGGCGATCAGCCCGACTCAAATCCGGCTGGTGACGCACCTGGATGTGTCGACAGCCGATTGCCGCCGAGCGGCCGAAGCGATCCAGCGGATCGCCGAGGAGTCCGTGGGGCCGCGCATTTCGCTGACACATTCCGTGGCCAGTGCGTAGAATGGGCTCGCCGGTCCAAAAGTCCTGTATTCGATAAAGGCGTTCCGTGCATGCCTCTGCCCATGTCTGAATTCTGGAAGTCGGTGATTGCCAGCCGGTTGCTGACCCCCGAGCAATGCCAGCAGTTGGCCTCCGCCTACCAGCAAACCGTGGGTCCGATCGACGCCGCGAACGCCCAGGCGTTCGTCGATTGGCTGACGCGCGTCAACGTCTTGAGTCGTTACCAAGCGACCGTCCTGTTGAATGGTCGCTCGGGGCCGTTTTATTACGGCGAGTACAAACTGTACGACCGCATCGATAGCGGTCGATGGAAAGGCGCTTTTCGGGCGGTTCACGCCCCGACGAACCATCCTGTGCTGCTGCAGTTCGCCACGGGCGCGGCGACGCAGGACCCGCAGCACTGGGCGTTTGTCGTGAGCCAAGTCCACAACCGGCTGGCGGCGCCGTTTCCCTATTGGCACCGGTATTACGAAGTGGTGGATTTGGGTTCGTTCAAGTTCCTGGTGGCCGAAGAATTGGCGGGCGAATCGCTGGACCAACGCTTGGCTCAGGTGGGACGGGTCGCGTGGCGCGACGCCTGCGCCTGGAGTCGGCATGCGGCGCTTGCCTTGGCGCAGCTGCACCGCTGGCAATTGCCGCACGCCGAGGTGCGGCCGGTCAATCTCTGGCTGGACGCCCAGGGCCATTGCCGGTTGCTGCAGGATCCAACGCAATTGCCCGCGCCATGGCCGCTTCAAGCGGTCGACACCGACGGCGCACTTGCCGCCCGCGCCGATTACGCGGCCCCAGAACTGCAACAGACGGGAAAAGTTCCCGACGCCCAGTCCGACATCTACGCCCTCGGATGTTGCCTGTTCCAGTTGATCACGGGCCAACCGCCGTTCGCGGGCGGCGATGTCGCTCAGAAGTTCCAGCGACACGCCAGCGAACCCATCCAATCGTTGGCCCCCTACGGCGTCCCCGAGCAACTCGCTCAGGTCATCGCTTACATGATGGCGAAGAATCCATCGGTCCGCTTTCCAACGGCCCAAGCGGTCGCCGACCAACTCGCCCCGTTCGTGGATCCTGCGCGTCTCAATGTCGGCAATCTCGCGGTGCCACCCACTTTGCCGCTGTACGAGCAATTCGTGCAGCAACGCGGTTTAGGCCGAACCAGCGAATCGTTCACCGCCGAGGCGGCCGCCGCCGCTCGTCAAGCCGCGGCCGCCACACGTGCCCTGAACGAAGCGGCCCAGCAACCTCCACAGCAGTCTACACAGCAAATTCCGCAGCAGACTCCACAGCAAACTCTGCCACCGACGCCCACGTCCGCGGCAGGGGCCGCTCCGCAATCCAAACCCCGACCCACCGCTCAACCCACGCCTCAACAGACGCCTCCGCCCACGCATAATCCCGCGATGGCCACCGCGTCCCAGGCTGGTGCCGCGCCCCGATCGCAGCCCGTCGCGGTCCAATCGCCAGCGGCCCAAGCGGCTCAAGCGGCTCAAGCGGCTCAAGCGGCTCAAGCGGCCCAAGCGGCTCAAGCGGCTCAAGCGGCTCAAGCGGCTCAAGCGGCTCGCGGTCAAATGCCGAGCGGGCGAGCATCCTCGGGGCAGGGGCCGGGCGGTTCGCAGGCGGCGGTGCCGGCTGGGGCAGCGCCGCCCGTGGGCGCTGCTGGATCCAGAGGGCCTTCAAGCGGAACGACGACGCCGGCCGCACCGAAAACGCCGCGACCCGTCGCCACACCGCCTGTCGCGCCAACTCCGCCTGGGGCGGGCCAGCCGTCCACGAGTCCTCCGGTTTTGCGTCCCCAAGGTGCCAATCTCCAAGGTGCCAATCCCCAGGTTGCCAGTCCACCTTCAGCGAGCGGGGCCGCCGCAATGGGCCTGCGAGGCAAGTCGAAGCTGACCAACCAGCAGATGTTGCTGTTTGGGGGATTGGCGGGCGGAGCGGTGCTGGCTGTCGTGGCGCTCGTCGTGGTTTTGGCGTCTGGAGGCGGAGGCGGGCAGGGTACCGAGGGAACCACCGATTCGAACGTGGTCGCTGACGCTGGAACGACTCCCAGTGCCGCTTCCGGGACGAACGTTGGGGCGTCTCCGAGCGGAAGCGTGCTCGTTGGAACGCCTAACAGAGCGCCAGGGGGAGTGCCGAACGCGGGATCTTTGGCGGCCGGCGGTCCTGCCGGCAAGGCCGCAGCGGGGGGCCCCGCAACAATCCCGACCAGTATCACGCGGGTTGTTCCGCGAGTCGGCAAGGGGGAACCGGGCAAAGACGCGGCGGCGGGGCCCGTCGCGGCCGTGCCGGCGCTGAAGCAAACCGTGATTCCCGATGACGGCAAGGCGCTCTGGGAATCGCCCACGAGCGGCGGGCCGGTCGAGTTCAACTGGGTGCCGCCCGGCGGGCAGTTGTTCATCGCGATGCGTCCCAGCGATTGGCTCGGCACGCCCGAAGGCGGACGGGTCGTCCGCGCGCTCGGACCCGCCTGGGAAGCCGCGATCGCGGATTGGGAAAAGGCGGCCGGGTTCAAGTTCGGGGACATCGAACGGATGATCGTGACGCTGCACGACAACGGCGAGTCGTTCCCACGAGCGTCCGTCGTGGTGTACGCGAAAGAACCGCTGGTGATGGACGACTTGGTGGGGAAATGGGGGGCGCAACCGG
>JBIKVL010000341.1:0-5457 GCA_044356875.1 Pirellulaceae bacterium
TTCAGCCAACCAATTGTGATGGGGCGGTCAACCGTCCTAGGGCGTTGCCCTAGGCTACGGTGAGATTGGCCTTCGGCCAAAGAATCGGCAACGATTGACCGCCCGTGAAAACGTGCCGTAGCACTGTCGACGATCGGGTTCCAACCGCCCCGCGAAACCGCGACGCAAACTTCTATCCCGCAATTGTTTACGGAACATTGAACGGTATTGGCGGTAAACTGCCTAGCGGACAACTACCTAGCGGGATGCTGTCTCGCGGTGAACTGCGGGGCGGTACACTGCGGGATGTTTTCAACCCAGTAGGAGCGTCTTTCATGCCGTTCGATCGTTTCGCCCTTCATCGTCGCGAATGGCTCGCGGGAAGCGTATCGTCATTGCTGGCGGGCGGGTTCGTTCCTCGACTCGCGGAGGGCGCCAACCCCGCGCCGCCCGCGAAGATCAAGGTGGCTCAGATTGGCGTGGCCCATGCGCACGCCAGCAAGCTGTCCGTTTACCGACGCTTGCCGGATTACGAGGTGGTGGGATTGTGCGAACCGGACGAATCGCTGCGGAAAACGGCCGCCACCCAATCGACTTACGTGGGCCTGCCCTGGATGTCCCGCGAGGAACTGCTGGCGATCCCCGGCTTGCAAGCGGTACTCGTCGAGACGCGGGTCCGGGACTCGCTGGAAAACGCCGAGGCATGCGTCGAGGCGGGGAAGCATGTGCATCTGGACAAACCGGCCGGCGAGTCATTCGCGCACTATCAACGGGTGATCACGGCCGCCCAGCGCCAGCGGCTGATGGTGCAGATGGGCTACATGTACCGCTACAATCCGGCGATGGTGCTGCTCCGGCAATTCCTGGCCGAAGGATGGCTGGGGGAAGTGTTCGAGGTCCATACGGTGATGAGCAAAGTGGTGCCGCCCCGCGACCGCCTGCCGCTCGCTGAATATCCCGGCGGCATGATGTTCGAGCTCGGCTGCCACATCATCGACCAAGTGCTGTCGGTGCTCGGCAAGCCGACCGCCGTCCGGGCTTTTCCCCGGCAAACCATGTCCGGCGACAAGCTGGTCGACAACATGTTGGCGGTCTTCGAGTACCCGCGCGCGACAGCGACGGTTCGCGCGACCGCCTTGGAAGTCGATGGCGGCGAACGACGACACTTGACGGTCTGTGGGACACGCGGCACCTTCCACATCCAACCGCTCGACAATCCCCGCGTCCGGTTGACGCTCGACCAGCCCCGTGGCGCCTATCGACGTGGCTATCAAGATGTGACCTTCCCGAAGTACGAACGGTACGTCGGCGACGCGCTCGACATGGCCCGCGTCATCCGCGGCGAAAAGCCGAACGAGTTTTCCTACGATCACGATTTGGCGGTGCAGGAAGCCGTGCTGCTGGCGAGCGGTTTGCCGGTAACGATCGCTGGAGCCCCCAAACCATGACGACCCCGACGCCGTCCTTCGCCATTCGCCCTACGAGCCGCGATATGAGCTGCCATATGAGCCGCCACGCGAGCCGCCACGCGAGCCGCTTCGCGATTTCGCTCATCGCGTCGTCACTCATGGCGGTGTCGCTCATCGTGGCCCCGATCGCCACGCAAGACGCTTGCCTGCATGCCGAGGATTCTTCGACGGCGGCGGCTATCGAACTGTACGAACGCGAAATCAAACCGCTCCTGAAGGAACGCTGCGCGGCGTGCCATGGCGCGGTGAAGCAAGAAGGCGGCTTGCGGCTCGACGCCGCTGCTCTCATTGCGCGGGGAGGCGAAAGCGGGCCGGCGTTCCGTCCGAAAGCGAGCCAGGAAAGCCTGCTGTTGCGGCGCGTGCGGGCGACCGGACATGACGAACGGATGCCGCCCGAAGGGGCCCGGCTGGATGCGATGCAGATCGAGTCGCTGCGACGCTGGATCGAGGCGGGCGGTCCAGGGCCCGCCACCGAAATCGTGCCCACATCGCCAACGGACCACTGGGCCTTTCAGCCGGTGAGGCGTCCGCCGATTCCAACCGTTCGCGATTCGAACTGGGTGCGCAATCCGATCGACGCGTTCATCCTCGCCCGGCGCGAACAGGCGGGGCTCGGGACGCCACCGCCCGCCGCCAACACTCGCTTGCTGCGCCGCGCGTATCTCGACCTGGTCGGCTTGCCGCCATCGCTGGAAGAACAGGATCAATTCCACCTTCAGCCCGATCTCGACGCGGTCATCGACGAACTGCTCGGTCGCCCCGAGTATGGCGAGCGTTGGGCGCGGCACTGGTTGGACGTCGTTCGCTACGCCGACACCAACGGCTACGAACGCGATGCCGAGAAGCCGTTCGTTTGGCGCTACCGCGACTACGTTATCGATTCGTTGAACCGCGATACGCCGTTCGATCGCTTCATCCTCGAACAGATCGCGGGCGACCAACTGCCGGACGCCACCACGGCGACGCACATCGCGACCGGGTTCCTCCGGCTAGGGCATTGGGATGACGAACCGGCCGATCCGCCGACCGATCGTTACGACCAACTGGATGACATCGTGAGCACGACAGGACAAGCGTTTTTGGGGCTCACCATCGGCTGCGCCCGCTGCCACGACCATAAGTTTGAACCGCTGAGCACGCGGGACTACTACAGTCTGGTCGCCGTATTCCAGCCTTTGCAGCGGCCCAGAAATGGTCGCGTCGAGCAGCCGCTGTCGATCCAAGGCGAGAGCGTCTACGCCTGGCGTGAAGTAGCGGAAGGAGTGCCCGAAACCCGCGTGCTGCTTCGTGGTTCTCCCGCCAAGCCCGGCGACCCGGTCCAGCCGGGGGTGCCCGGCGTGTTGACGCTTCGGCAACCCGATTTTCCCGCGTCAACCGCTAACTCGTCGCAGCGCCGGTTGGGGCTGGCGCGGTGGATCGCGAGCGAAGAGAATCCACTGGCCGCGCGCGTGCTCGTCAATCGCGTGTGGCAACAGCATTTCGGCGTCGGACTTGTTCCCACCGCCAACGACTTCGGACTCGCGGGCGCCCCGCCCACCGATCCGCAATTGCTCGACTGGCTGGCCGATTGGTTCATGCGCGACGCGCGGTGGTCGCTCAAGTCGCTGCATCGGCTGATCCTCGGCAGCAACGCATGGCGGTCCGCGAAGACGCCCGGTTCGCCGATTCGCTACCGGCGATTGGAAGTCGAAGCGATCCGGGATTCGATGTTGGCGGTCAGTGGCGAACTGAACGCGCGACGCTACGGTCCGGCGATGCGGCCCGCGATTCCAGCCGCCGCCATCGAGGCGAACACGGATAAAGAGAAGGTCTGGAAGCCGTCGAACGCCGAGGAGACGGCGCGGCGCAGCATCTACGCCTTCATCAAACGCGGGCTCGTCGTGCCGCTCTTCGAAACGCTCGACTTGGCCGACACGGTCAGCAGTTGTCCGCAGCGGCAAGTCACGACCGTCGCCCCGCAGGCGTTGAGCCTTTTCAATGGCGAATTCTCGAATTCGCAGGCCCAGCGGTTCGCGGACCGATTGCGGCGCGAAGCGGGTGCCGATCTCGAGCGGCAAGCAAGCTTGGCCTATCGACTGACGCTCGCTCGGGAGCCATCGCCGACCGAGCGCGCGGCGGTCGCCGAGTTCCTCCGCCACGAGCCGCTCGAACAACTCTGCCGCGTGTTGTTGAACCTCAACGAGTTCGTTTACCCGGAGTGATCGATGACGCGTCAAGAACCGCTCCACCGCGCTTCGGCCCGGCCGTTCCTTCACACCCGACGCGAGTTGCTGGCGAACGTGGGCGCTGGCTTCGGAATGCTCGCGCTCGCCGATCTGCTCGCGGCGGAGACCGAGCCGCTTCCTGCCGCCAAGCCACGTCGTTCCACGGAAGCGAGCCCCGGCGGCGAATCGCATGCTGACGGCGATTCGCAGGCTGACGGCGATTCGCGTGATGCCGGCGATTCGCGGAACAGGACTGGCAAGCGGGCCAAGCACTGCGTGTTTTTGTTCATGAATGGCGGTCCGAGCCAAGTCGACACGTTCGATCCGAAGCCGCTGCTGGCGAAGTTCCACAACATGCCCTATCGCGGCGATGCGAAGGTGGGGTCGAACGGGCGGCCGATCGGGAATCTGATGCAATCGCCGTTCCCGTTCGCGAAGCACGGCGCCAGCGGGCTGGAAATCAGCAGCCTGTTTCCGCACACCGCGCGGTTCGCGGACGACCTGTGCGTCATCCGCTCGATGCACGCGGACACGGCGGCGCACGCGTCTGGCTGTTTGCAAATGAACACCGGCAGCATTTTCATCGGCAAGCCGAGCCTCGGGTCGTGGCTCGGCTATGGCCTGGGCAACTTGAACCGCAATCTGCCGTCGTACGTGGTGATGACCGACCCGCGCGGCGGCCCGATTGGCAGCGCGTCGAATTGGTCGGCCGGTTACATGCCGGCCGCGTACCAAGGCACGCTGTTCCGCAGCGCCGGCAGTCCACTGCTCGATCTGGACACGCCGGCGGGCGTGTCGAGCGCCTCGCAGCGCCGCAGCCTCGACCTGCTCAAGGCGTTGAACGAGGAACACCGGCGGGAGCGTCCCGAGGAAAGCGAATTGGCGGCGCGGATCGAGAGTTACGAACTGGCGTACCGGATGCAAACCGAGGCGTTGCGCGCCGTCGATGTTGAACGCGAAACGGCGGAGACGCGAGCGCTGTACGGGATCGACGACAAGCCGACCGCCGACTTCGGCCGAAAGTGCCTCATCGCGCGGCGTTTGATCGAGAATGGCGTGCGTTTCATTCAACTGTATTCCGGTGGTGGCCACATCGAGGACACGTGGGATGGCCACAACGACTGCATCACGAACCATCGCACGCACGCGGGCGAGACGGACAAGCCGATCGCCGCGTTGATCGCCGACTTAAAGCGAACCGGTTTGTGGGACGACACGCTGCTGGTATGGGGCGGCGAATTCGGCCGCACGCCGACCAGCGAAGGCGTTGGCAAACCCGGCCGCGATCATGACTGGCACGGCTTTTCGATGTGGCTGGCGGGCGGCGCTGTCCGCGGTGGCCAAGCGATCGGCGCGACGGACGACTTCGGTTTCCGCGCGGTCGAAGAGCGCTGCCATGTGAGCGACCTGCACGCCACGATCCTGCATTTGATGGGGATCGACTATCGCCGGTTGACGTTCCCCCACCAGGGACTCAACCAACGGCTTACCGGCGTCGAGGAACGCCGCGTGTTGACGAAGGCGATCGCATGAGCGGCGACGCGTTGGGGGAACGCTACTGTGTGATCGGCGCCGGCCCTTCGGGGCTCGCCGCGCTCCGAAACTTCCTGGCCCGTGGCATCCCCGTGGTCGGTTTTGAACGCGAGGATGATGTCGGCGGCAACTGGTATTTCGGAAAACCGTCGAGCAGCGTCTGCCGGTCGACTCACTTGATTTCGTCGAAGCGGATGACCGAGTTCCCAGGTTTTCCGATGCCGAAGGACTACCCGCCCTACCCGAGCCACTCGCAGGCGTTCGACTACCTG
>JBIKVL010000343.1:0-5453 GCA_044356875.1 Pirellulaceae bacterium
AATACTCTTCGCGATGCACGAACATCACGACGTCGGCGTCTTGTTCGATGGCGCCCGATTCGCGGAGGTGGCTGAGCCGGGGAATGTGGTCCTTCGAGTCTTCCGCTTGGCGGTTGAGCTGCGCGAGGCACAGCACGGGAACTTTCATTTCGCGGGCCAAGCCTTTGAGCCGCCGAGCGATGCGGGCGACCTGCTCTTGCCGCGGATCCTTCGGATTGTCGGGCTCGATAAGCTGCAAGTAGTCGATGACGATCAGCCCCAGCCCCTGCTCGCGGCGGCGGATGCGGCGGGCCGCGGCCGCGATTTCCGTCACCGTGCGGCTGGGCGAATCGTCGACGAAGAGCGGTCCCTGCGAGATGTCCGAGGCGGTTTGAACAAGCTTTTGCCGGTCGTCTTTCGAGATGGTGCCGTTACGGAGCTGATGGCTATTGACCCGCGCGATGCTGCAGAGCATGCGGTCCGCCAATTCGATCCCCGACATTTCCAGGCTGACGAACAATACGGGCGATCGCTGCTTGAACGCCGCATGCTCGGCGATGTTCATCGCGAACGCCGTTTTTCCCATACTGGGCCGAGCTGCCAGGATGATCAGCTCGGAGTTGTGCAGGCCGCCCATGAGCCCATCGAGTTCGGTGAAACCCGTGTCGACGCCGCCCTGGGTGTGTTCGCCTTTTAGCCGCGCCTCCATCCGATCCATCGCGTGATGGAGGATTTCGCTGATGCTGGAGATCGTGTTCGAGCCGCGGCTATCAAGGATCGAAAAAATCTTCTGCTCGGCGGAACTCAGCAACTGCTTCGGTTCCAACGTCTGGTCGTAGGCGTCGCGAAGTATCTCGGTGCTCGCGGAGATCAACGAGCGGAAGGTCGACTTCGCGCGGACGATCTTGGCGTAATGGACGGCATGCGCGGCGTTGGCGACCGCTCCCATGATGCGGGCGAGATAAGCCGGACCGCCAATCAGCTCCAAGTCGCCCGCCGTCTTCAGGCGATCGGTCAGCAGCACCGGGTCGACCTTCGAGCCAGCGTCGTGCAAAGCGAGCATGTGCTCGAAAACGCGACGATTGGCGTCGTCGTAGAAATCGTCGGCCCGCAGTTCCAAAACCACGTCGTCGATGACGTCGGGCAGGAGCATCATCGAACCGAGGACGCCGGATTCGGCGGTCAGGTCGAAGGGCGGTTGCCGATCGAACAATTCGGCTTGGCTTGGGGCCGGCTGCGCGGAGCGTTTGAGGAAATCGGTACGCCGAGTCGAAGCCATCGCCGCCTCATCTACCAGTTAGGCCGACCAACCCGTAGCCGCGCCTTCAACCGCGACTGGCGACGAGACTGGTCGACCCATCATCAACAGCGATGTTCGCGAGCCGACGCCGCTTAAGCCTTCTCGGCCTTGTCGCTCTTCTCGCCCTTTTCGGCCTTCGCGGTCGCGGCTTCCGACGTGACGGTCGGGACCACCCACACCTTCATTTCGGCATCGATGTCCGCATGCAGGTGAACGCGAACGGTGTACAGTCCGAGTTCCTTCAGCAAGCCTTCGAGCCGAATCTGGTCGGTGGTGACGCTGAAGCCGGCCTTCTTGAGTTCGTTGACGATGTCGGTCGGACCGACCGAGCCGTACAGGTGGCCGTCGTCGTTGGCGTTCGCTTCGATGGTGATGCTCTGGCGGCCGAGTAGGTCGGCGAGCTGGCGGAGGCTGGACAGCCGAGCCTTCTCGATTTCCATCAACTTGGCGCGGTGCTTTTCGACCATCCGCTTGTGATGGTTCGTGGCGATGGTCGCCAAGCCTTGCGGCAAGAGATAGTTGCGGGCGTATCCGGCTTTGACTTCGACCACATCGCCTTGCTTGCCCAGGTGATCCACGGTCTGGATGAGCAGCAGTTGCACGCCTTTCGTGTCGCCCTTCGGCAGCGGCTTGAAACGCGGGGCTTTGGTTTTGGGTTTGCTATTGGACATGGTCGTTTCCGTCTCGTGCGTCAGTTTGAAAATTGCGAAATTGTCCCTGTTCGCGCGGCTTTGAGCCATCGCGGTAAAACCACGTGCTCGCAGCGGCCCGAGTTACGGCGGAGTTGGAATCGCAGGCCAACTCCGTCCGTGGCGGCCGGCCATTTCGCCCAAGCCGCCTCATCCTTTCACTTTTTCGACTAGTTACGCTCGACTAGTTGCTTTGACCGGCTACTTAGAACGGAATATCCTCTCCGTTCATCGGCGAGCCGTCATCGCCACTGGCCGAGTAACCACCACCGAAGTCGCTGGTAGGCGATGGCATGGCGGGCTGTCGCCCGGCAGACGCTCCAACTGCCGCTCCAACCGGCGTACCGGCGGGTCGAGCCGTTTGGCCAGCACTGCTGGCGGCACCACCAACTGCCACGCCATTGCCGCCCGCACCGCCTGGTCGAGTCCCCAGCATTTGCATCCGGTCCCCGACCACTCGCAGTTTGGAAAACTTCTTGCCGTCCTTCTCCCAAGCGCTGTACTTCAGCCGTCCTTCGATCAATACCGGCGAGCCTTTTTGGAGGTACTCGCTAGCGATTTCCGCCGTCCGGCCCCACAGCGTGATGTCGACGTAGCAGACTTCGTCGACCCACTCTCCGTTGCTTCCCTTGTGCCGGTCGTTGACCGCCAGCCCAAGTTCGGAGACTGCCGTACCGCTTGGCAGATGCTTCAGCTCCACATCCCGCGTCAGATTCCCGACGAGGATCACACGATTGAAACTAGCCACGACGCAACTCCTCCACTGAAGAAACGCCCCACGTTTCGTCAGACACGGTCGGTAAGTCGGTTCGGGCTTTCCTTCAGCAAGCCAGAGCCGCTATCACTCGACTACTTCGCCCTCGACTTCTTCCGTCGACACCTCGACGGTGGGCTTGCGCAGCGTCGTGTTGCCCAACGCGTGCTGCACGAGCACATCGGCCAATCGCGGATCGACCTTCAAAGTCAACTGGCGAACGATCGCCTCGTTCAGCTGGCACTGGCGGTTCCACACCGGCAGTTGCTTGCTGTCGAGCCGAAAGTAGGCGAGCCAATAAGTTCCTTTACGCTGTCCGTTGATCGGGTAGGCGAGCTTCTGTTCGTTGAACAGACGGCTGGCGAGCACTTCGCCACCGCATTTCTGCACGAGTTCGCCGATGCCACTCGAGACACCGCCCGGGTCGCGGGCGTACTTGTTCGAGTCCAAAATAAACAGCGTTTCGTAGACGTTCTGAGCCAAACCTATCTCCCTTATGCACTGGACGTGTTGTCTTCGTCCGCGACCCGGCTCTCGCTGCCCGTGAGCGACCGCTCAGCCCGCGTTGTATTTGTTCATTGCGAATTCCGTGCCTCGGCACACCCAATCCACGACTGCCTCGGCGGCCCGTTGGACCGCCGCCCGCATCGTTTCGGACTCGACGCTGGAAAATTTTCCGAGCACGTAATCCGCCGCGTCCCATCCGGGAGGGGCCGCTCCGATGCCGATCCGCAGACGACAGATCGCATCAGTCCCAAGCCGCTTCAGGATGTCATCCAACCCTTTCTGGCCGCCTGCTGACCCCTTGGCCCGCATTCGCAGTTTGCCGGCCGGAAGCGCCAGATCATCGCACAGCACCAGAATATCGCTATCTTCCACCTTGAAAAAGTCCCGCGCGGGCTGCACGCACATCCCGCTGCGGTTCATGAACGTCAGAGGTTTCCCGAGCAGGCATTTATGCCCGCCCCAGTTGGCCTCGATCCATTCCCCATCAAATTTCGCTCGTGGAATCCCCGCCGCGGCTTGTTTAGCCAGTTCGGCGATGACCGCGAACCCGATGTTGTGTCGCGTATTCTCGTACTGCTTACCAGGATTCCCCAATCCGACGACCAGTTTCACGCGGGACAACCTCCAGGGCAAGCCCGCATGACCGACGCTTCGACCCTAATGCTCACTAGGCTTCCGCCGTCGGCTCGGCCTTCTTCTTTACGATTACTTCGGGTTCGGCTCCGCCCACGCCGGCAGCACCCAATTCCGCTTCCGCCTTGACCTTGACGCAATGCACCACGATCTCGTCGGCATCGGCGAGCAGTTTGGCGCCGGTGGGCAACGTCAGTTGTCCAAGCGTCAATTCCTGGTTCAGGTGCAGCGAGTTGATATTCATGTCCAGGTGTTCGGGCAGCGACACCACCGGGCACAGAATCCGCACTTCGTGCTTCACATGTTCGATCACGCCGCCTTCGCGGCTACCTGGCGCGGAACCCTTCAATTGGATCGGCAGCAACACTTCGACCGTCTCGTCCGGCGAGACGCGGCTCAAATCCAAGTGCAGCACTTCCAAGCCGAAGGCGTCCCACTGGACTTGGCGGATCAACGCCGTTTCCGTCACATCGCCTTTCAGGTCCACCAACCGGGCACCATGGTGGACGGCATGTTTGACCTGCGAGTCCGGGATCGTCAGGCTGACGTTCTTCTCGCCGTGCCCGTACAGGATCGCCGGCACCAAGCCGCTGGCCCGCAACCGGCGCGACTTCCGCGATCCCAACTGTTCGCGCACTGTGACCTGCAACGATTCCTTCATAACCTGCCTCTCCGCTCGCTCGACACCTTCGGGAAACGAGCTATTTTGCCAACATCGTCAAAGTTTTCAAGGGGAAAAATCGCGGTTGTTGGACGAAGACTCCCTTCGTCCGGGGTGCGATAGCGTCTCAATGCTTGGGACGATCGTTGATCCCAGCAGGGGCCGCAGCACCCACCAAGCACGCTAGAAAAGGAATCCGGGCTGCGGACCGAGCTTCGTGACGGTGAGGATTTCCGGGCGTTCCTCACCCATCAAAATCGTGTGCTCGAACTGCGCCGACACCCGGCCGTCCCGCGTTCGCACCGTCCATCCATCGGTTCGGTCGAGCACGGAATCTTTGGTGCCGCCGTTGATCATCGGCTCAATGGTGAAGCAGACGCCCGGTTCGAGCCGTTCGGCCCGCGCCTGTCGCGTCGGCACATGCGGCACGTTCGGCTTCTGATGGAATTCCCTTCCGAGACCATGGCCGATGTAGTCCTCGACGACGCTGAAGCCTCTCCGCGTGGCCTCGGCCACGATCGCGTCGCCAATCTCCGCGATTCGACTCCACGGCTTGATCGCCTGGATCGCCAGATGCAGGCAATCGAATGCGCATTGCGTTACGCCGCGAGCTTCTTCCGACACGTGGCCGATGAGAAACGTTTCCGACTGGTCGCCGTGCCAGCCATCGACCTTCGTCGTGACATCCACGTTCACGATGTCGCCGTCCTGAAGCACGTAATCGCCGGGGATCCCGTGGCAAATCACGTCGTTGACGCTCGTGCAACAGCTTTTGGGATAACCCTGATAGCCCAACGGGGCCGGCACATGGCCGTGATCGAGTGTGTACTCGTAGACGAGCCGATCGATCTCGCCGGTGGTCACGCCAGCTTTGACCCAGGGGCGGAGGTAGTCCAACAACTGGGCGTTGAACCGTCCAGCGTTTCGCAT
>JBIKVL010000344.1:0-5449 GCA_044356875.1 Pirellulaceae bacterium
GCCGCAACGGCACGCTGCTCGACGGCGTTCGAGTGTCGGGCGATGTCAAGCTCGCCGAGGGCCAAGTCATCACCATCGCCCATGTTCAGATGGCCTATGTGCATGACTTGTCCGCCGCGTTTCGCGATGGCGGTAGCATGCGAGGCGGTGGCGAATCGCCGTCGGCGGCGCTGGGGCCGCCGTCGCCCGTCACTACCGCCGCGGGCATTGCGCCTAGCGGTGGCGCGACCGATTTTCCCGGTGATTCTTCGCCTGGGGAAGTTTTGGGGGTAGACGAGGATGCCGAGCCACCGGCGCGGATCACGCATCGATCTGGCCGGACGCGGTTTTTACAAGCGGAACGCGATTCGGCTGCGGAATGGGCGGGCGCCCGGGTGGGGCAGGCGGCGGCCGCACTGTGTCGGTTGGCGTTTTCGCTGGCCGCGCAAACCGACGTCGCGGCAGTGGCGCGGGTCGCGTTGGAAGGGTTGCTGCAATCGACCCGCACGGATGCCGGCGCGATATTGCTCGCCCCAGCGGCGCTGCGCGGCGAGTCCACCGGTGGAGATGGCGGCAGTGGCGATGATGTGGGCGGCGAACTACGGATCGTGGCGACGCGCAGCGAACGGCAAACCGGCTACCATCGCGTTTCCCGGTTCCTGGCCGGGATGGTGATGCGCGAGGGCGAGGCGGTGCTCGCCCGCAATGTGGCGGACGACAGCCAATTGGGCGTGCGGGACAGCAAGGGAGAGATTTTCGCCACCGGGGTGATTTGCGCGCCGTTGCGGCGGAACGGCCGAGTGACAGGGTTGATCCACTTGTATTCGACGGCCTCGGAGCGCTCGCCGGATCCAGAGGACTTGGAGTTCACGCTCGCGGTGGCGGACAATGTGGCGGTCGCGCTCCAAAACCTCGTACGGCAGCAGGAACTGGCCGAACGGCTCTCGCAGACCCGCAGCGAGGTGGCTCAACTGCGCTCGCGGCTGGGAATCGAAAGCGATTTGGTGGGCTCGAGCGCGGCGTTGTTGGCCGTGCAGCGGCAGATCATGCAAGCGGCGCCGAGTCGGGCGACCGTATTGATTCGGGGGGAGAGCGGTTCCGGGAAGGAACTGGTGGCGCGGGCGATTCATGTGAACAGTCCCCGCAAGAAGGGACCGTTCGTGTGTATGAACTGCGCGGCGCTGTCCGAATCGCTCTTGGAGAGCGAGCTCTTCGGCCACGAAAAGGGCGCTTTTACCGGAGCCACGGAACGTAAAGTCGGCAAATTCGAAGCGGCCGATGAAGGCACGCTGATGCTGGACGAAATCGGCGAGATGAGTCCCGCCGTGCAGGCCAAATTCCTCCGGGTGCTCGAAGGCCATCCGTTTGAACGTGTGGGCGGCCGCCAACCCATTCAAGCGGACGTGCGGGTCATCGCCGCCACCAACCGCGATCTCGAGAAGGCGGTGCAAGAGGGACAGTTTCGCCGGGACCTCTTTTTTCGCTTGCGTGTGGTCGAGATCCAAGTGCCGCCGCTCCGACGACGCGTCGAGGACATCGCGGAACTGGCCGACTTTTTCCTGCAACGGTTCAACCAGGAAACTGGGAAAAAGCTGCGGGGTTTCACCGCCAGCGCGATCGCGAAAATGCGCGAGTACCGATGGCCTGGCAACGTGCGGGAACTGAAAAACGTCGTGGAACGGGCCGTGGTGCTGTCGCGGCACGACGAACTGGACGTGGACGACCTAATGCTCAGCACCCTGGCCACCGTCGGGGACACCGGCGAACTGCCGCCGGAGGTGGCCGCGGCGGGGTATGAACCGTTGACGCTGGACGAACTAGAGCGGCGCCATATTCAACGGACCTTGCGGGCGACGGGCGGCAACAAATCCAAGGCCGCGCAAATCCTGGGCATCGAACGCACGACGCTGGACCGCAAAATCCAGCGCTACGGCCTCGCGCCGCCGCGTTGAGCGTGCCGCAGGCGGTTGGCCGCCGGATGGTGCGATTGTGGCGATCGACCGGATTGCGCCCCTCTTACGTCTCTCGGAATTTCGCGCCGGGCGATGAAAACGACAGGATCTCCCCTCAGCACTGGGCTAGCTTTTCACGGAAGGGCGGCGGCGGTCGCCCACGTAGCGAGTTGGTTGGGAGGTCTTACGATGTTAAGCGCCATACGACGAGTCGCGGGGTGGAAGCGGGGAACGTGGACACTGGCCGTCTTGTTCTTGGGAATGCCAGTCATCGACGCCGGGCTTGCCCATGGGGAAACGCGCGCCGTTCGTCGGGTGGTACGGGGAGCGTCGCCGCTGCGGGAGGCTGCCTCTCGCCCGGAAGCCGCCGCGTTATCGCAAGCTGGCTTGGCGGGAATCGAGGCCGCGAATGACGCCGAGGGACGGCGAATCCGCGGAGCCTACGGTGGCAGTTGGACCAGCGGGATGAGCTTCGTGGCTGGAATGCTGTTCGACCCGGTCACGGCCAGCAGCCTGCGCGGCAGCAGTGCCAACTCGTCGGAGGCGATGTCCGGACCGTTCCGGTACCTCCCGAGTCGCACCGAACAGGCGCAGATTTCAGGAATCCAAATGGCGCTTTCGATTAGCCAAGGCGGCGCTCCGACCTTCGCCGGCAGCCTCTACGGCGTCGCGAATGGTTCAGGGTTTACCCGTCCGTAGGTGGGTCGCGGGTACCTGATTGCCCACTCTTTCGTTGGACTATCTCGGTCCGGCGTTGGCTTTGGAACGTCATCGCCACTCTCCGTGACGGCCGCGGGCATCGTCGACGAGTTCGCCGCGTCGCCGAGTTCCCTTCTTATCGCTGGCTCTTCCGCTGGGTAGGTAGCTCGGCGGCCATGGAATCGCCAGCGTCGCACTCGCTAGTGGCAGCTCGCGCGGTTAGCGCTGATCGCGCGGCGCGGTTGCAACGATATCGCGGATTGTGCGGCTGGCGGCGTCGCGTCAGGTCTCGCTCGCAGGCCACATCGCGCATAAAGCTCCGCTTGTAAAGATTGTTCCGCGGATAGCGATTGAATAGATTGTTTGCAATAGAACGATCTTGTTCCGGAAAAACTGGGGGAGTCCGTCCCCCATAATTGGCTCGCCTTTAAGGAGCGTGCCAATAGTCCCGGAAAAGCGGTTGCCGCCGAGTTTTTCCATTAGACCAATAATTTCATGGATTCAATTGACATAAAATTCATAGCAATTATAAGTGATTGCGTTGAGAGGGTTGTCCGGCTGGGATCGCGTGGATCTTGGTTAGGGCGGCCGCAATGCAGTGGAGATTTTCGAGATGCGTAAGTTTTTTGGCGCGGTGGCGGCGGTGATGATGGCGGCTTCGACGGTTGGGGCGGCCGAGCCTGTCTCGTTGGACGGGGTTGGACTGGGCGGCATCGAGCAGATCAGCGATGCGGAAGGCAAGTCGGTCCGCGGCTTGTCGGCCAGCTCGGCCGCTTCGGGTCTGAGCTCGCTGGGCGCGATCTTCTATGATGTCACCACGGGTTCGAAGGCCAACATCGATCTGGTGAACTTCTCGGCTGGCGAAGAAAGCGACGCGGCTCCTGGCGCTGGGGTCGACGCGCAGAACTACAATGCCATCGGTATCGCCGGCGACTTGGCCGTGACCTTCCCGGGCGACACGACGGCGGGCGTCAGCGCTTTCAGCGCGGGCGGCTCGTCGCAAGGTGGCGCGAACCTGGGCGTGGCGGCGTTCGTGGTGCCGAATCCGGCCGCGAATCCGTTCTTCAATCCGTAGTCTAGTTGCCGGAGCCGCGTCTCCGGCAACCTGATGCGAACGATACGACGGGGCGGCTCCGGGCAACCGGAGCCGCCTTTTTTCGTGGTCCATCCGGGCTTCATGTGGGTCCGTGGTGCCCGTCTAAGATTCGTGCCTCGAACCACTTTCGAGCCACGGCGCAGGCCGGCGCGGTTAGCGCCGCGGGATTATCGGACGCCTTACGCAGGTGTCCAACGGCCATTCAAAAGAGCCGCCGCTGGCGAAGCAATTCCGCCAGCGGCCGGATGCTCGGGGAGCGAGCGGCTGGCTTTATAGGCCAATCAAGCCGCTCGCAATGTCCGCATCGCGGGCAAACCTCCGCTTGCAAAGATTATACCGCCCTCAGCGATTATATTAATTGTTCTCAATCGAACGATCTTGCGTTGGAGAAACCAGGGAAAGCCATTCGCTTTCGCTGGCTGGCCTTTAAGGAGCGTACCAATAGTCCCGGCAAAGCGGTTGCCGCCGGCTTTTTCCATTAGACCAATAATTTCGCGAATTCAATTGACACAAAAGCCATGGCAATTATAAGTGGTTTCGTTGAGAGGGTTGTCCGGCTGGGATCGCGTGGATCTTGGTTCGGGCGGCCGCAACGCAGTGGAGATTTTTGAGATGCGTAAGTTTTTTGGCGCGGTGGCGGCGGTGGTGATGGCGGCTTCGACGGTTGGGGCGGCCGAGCCGGTCTCGTTGGACCGGGTTGGGCTGGGCGGGATCGAGCAGATCAGCGATGTGGAAGGCAAGTCGGTCCGCGGCTTGTCGGCCAGCTCGGCCGCTTCGGGTCTGAGCTCGCTGGGCGCGATCTTTTATGACGTCACCTCGGGTTCGAAGGCCAACATCGACCTGGTGAACTTCTCGGCTGGCGAAGAAAGCGCCGCGGCTCCTGGCGCTGGCGTCGACGCGCAGAACTACAACGCCATCGGGATCGCTGGCGACTTGGCTGTGACCTTCCCGGGCGGCACGACGGCGGGCGTCAGCGCTTTCAGCGCGGGTGGCTCGTCGCAGGGTGGCGCGAACCTGGGCGTGGCGGCGTTCGTGGTGCCGAATCCGGCCGCGAATCCGTTCTTCAATCCGTAGTCTAGGTGCCGGAGCCGTGTCTCCGGCAACCTGATGCGAACGATACGACAGGGCGGCTCCGGGCAACCGGGGCCGCCTTTTTTTTTGCCTCGTCCGGATGGGATGCGGACGATCTGCCGGAAATCTCCAATCCCGAGCGGCGCCCCTGCGATTCCCTGCGATTCCCTGCGATTCCCTGCGGGATTCGCTCGACCTAATCCCCAAACACCGGTTTTTTATTTGGATTTCCTGGACCGGCGAATTCGGTGGGGCATCTGCGTTCCCATGGAAGCGATTGGGAGGTCTGGGAGGAATATTCTGGATTTCCTGCGCGGATGCTTGACATGACCGCTATTATCCATATACTTCCTAGCACGTGAGTGATTCGCACGACCGGAATGTTCGGAAAAAGTGGATCGCTCGGTTAGTGTGTCGCGATCGCTTCGCCAGTGTAGGCGAGCGTTGATCTGCGATGGGTTTTCTCAGGTTAGGGGTTTTTAGCATGCGTAAGTTCTTGTTCGCGTTGGTTGCCGTTCTGGCTTGCGGTTCGTTCGTTTCGGCCAACGAGCCGGTGGCGCTCGAAGGGTTGGGCTTGGACGGCCTCCAATCGATCAGCGAGACGGAAGGCAAGCAAGTTCGTGGTTTGGCTGGCATTTCGAATGCCTCGGGC
>JBIKVL010000345.1:0-5446 GCA_044356875.1 Pirellulaceae bacterium
AACTCTTCTTCGACCGTCAATTCGCCTGCGAGCAGTTTTTGGAAATCTTCCTGCGAAAAGCAACTCATGCAGACATCGACCTTGGGGAAAATCGGTGAAGCGTCTAAGGCTGTCCTCGATGGTCGGGAGGCGTGAAACGGAAACTGCCGCTCTGCGAGAAGAACTCCAGCGGATTGTCATAGACGATTCTGCGAATCAGCGATTCAGGGTGGCCGCGGCGTCGCATTTCGAGAATGAAGTCCGGGACCGCCGTCGGTTTCGAGGGGCCCCAATCCCCGGCCGAATTCACCATTAGCCGTTCGGGGCCGTATGTTTCGATGATATCGGCCGCTCGCTGGGGAGTGCATTTGGTGACGGGATAGAGCGTCATGCCGGCCCAAAAACCTTCTTCCAGGACGGTCCGCGCCGTGTGCTCTTCGACGTGATCCACCAGCACCCGCGACCGCTCGATCCGCGAGTCGCCGATGAGCATATCGAGGATCATCCGCGTGCCCTGGTACTTGTCCTCCAGGTGCGGCGTGTGGATCAGGATTTGCTGACGGTAGCGGGCGGCCAGATCGAGATGCTCGAGGAAGATCCGGGATTCATTCCTCGTGTTTTTGTTCAGGCCGATTTCGCCGATTCCGAGCACATTGGGCTTGTCGAGGAATTCCGGGATCATGGCGATCACTTCCCGCGACAGGCTGACGTTCTCCGCCTCCTTCGCGTTGATGCATAGCCAAGTGTAATGCTGGATGCCGTATTGGGCCGCGCGTCGCGGTTCGAAGTCGGTCAGTTGCCGGAAGTAGTCCCGAAAACTCTCGACGCTGCCCCGGTCGAAACCGGCCCAAAACGCCGGTTCGCTCATCGCCACGCACCCCATTTTCGCGAGCGTCTCGTAGTCGTCCGTGGTGCGGGACACCATGTGAATGTGCGGATCGAAGTAGTACATCGCGTCGTCTTCCTCGGTCGTCTTTCTCAGGCTTCTCTCAGGCTTCTTTCAGACTTCTTTCTCAGGCGTCTTCCTGAGGCATATTCCACAGGCGATTGTCACTCAGGGCGGTCCAGCGCGAATTCGTCGCGCCAGTGCGGAGCGTAGGGGCGGGAAAAGATGAGCTGTACGCGTTCGGCGCGGTCGCCACGGTCATCGCGCAGCACATCGAGCGCCTCGCCGATTTTCCGCCACCGCGGATCGTCAGCGAATCCACCGGCGCCGCGTTCGAGTCGATCGAAGGCGGCGGCGAGTTCCAGCACTTTGCACCGCATTTCCAGGAATTCACGGTTTAGGATTTCCATCGCGGGGCGTTGGCGAATCACAGCGATTGCTCCCGTTCTGAAGAATGGCACTCGGCCCAGCCGAATGCATCGGCCGATCTCGATTCGGACAGACAGTCTGCCCCCAAGTCGCTGGGAAATCAAGGACGGAGGGCGAGCGAGCGCGGGAGCGCAGTTGTTACCGAAGTGCCGATTCGAGTATGGTCACAGCGAGCGGCGGATGTTTTCTATCGGCGCCGGAGAGGCGGTTTTCGCGGGCGTTCCCTATGAGCAGAGCGACAGTTTACTCGCCCATCGAGTTGATGATTTGCGCGGCTGCGCGGCTGCTGGAGGACGGGGCGTTGGTCGTCGTCGGCACCGGCATGCCCTGCGCCGCCGCGATGCTGGCCCAAAAGACGACCGCTCCCAACCTGACGCTGCTGTTCGAAGCGGGCGGAATCGGACCGCGTTTACCCCGCATGCCGATCAGCGTGGGAGACTCGCGGACGTTCTACCAAGGGCTCGCGGCGACCAGCATGGCCGACATCATGGAGACCTGCCAGCGCGGCATGGTCGACTACACGTTCCTCGGCGGAGCGCAGATCGACCCGTTTGGCAATTTGAATTCCACGCAGATCGGCGGCGACCACGCGCAACCCGGCGTGCGATTGCCGGGCAGCGGCGGAGCCAACGATCTCGGTTCGACCTGTTGGAAAACGCTGGTCATCACGCCGCATGACCGCCGACGGTTCGTGCCACGGCTCGACTTTATCACCACGCCTGGATTTCTTGACGGTCCTGGCGCTCGCGAACGCGCGGGACTGCCAGCCAATTCCGGCCCTTACAAGGTGGTCACCAGTCTCGCGGTGCTGGGATTCGACGAGGCCAGTTGCCGCATGCGGATTGAATCGTTGCACGAAGGCGTAACCCACGAGGAGGTTCGGGCGAACACCGGCTTTGAGTTGCTTGCGCTCGATCCGCTCGACACCACCCCGCCGCCGACGTCGGAACAGTTGGAGGTGCTCCGGTCCGAGGTTGATCCGCATGGCTACATCCTCGGCCGCCGTGGACCATGACAGCAAATCGTCGAGTTCCATCGACGAGTTCCATCGACGAGTTCCATCGACGAGTTCCATCGACGAGTTCCATCGACGAGTTCCATCGACCTGGGAGGCGGTCGCGGCGTGGCGCTTCGCGGAATGCCGGCGACTGGCGCCATGCGTTTCGCTCGTCAGCCCCCCAAAGCCGTTCGCCAGTTAGACAGCTTATCGGCCTGGGCCATCCAAGCTAACGCTGGCAGCCCGCGCAAAAAAAGGTGCTGCGCTGCGCCTGCACGATCCGCTTGATCGGACCCGCAATGCACCGCGGGCAAGGCTGGCCTTCACGATCATAAACGCGATGGTGGTTTTGGTAGCCGCCGGCTTGGTTGAGCGCGTTGCGGTACGTGCCGTCGGACAGTGTCGAGCCTTCATAGCGGACCGCCTCTTCCAGCACGGCTCGAAGGGCCGCATGGAGGCGGCGCCACTGCTCCCGAGTCAGCTTGGCGGCGGACCGTCGCGGATGAATCGCCGCCACATGCAGGATTTCAGACGCGTACAAGTTCCCGACGCCGGCGAGCGCGCGTTGATCGAGCAGCGCGACCTTGATGGGGCGACTGCTGGATCGGAGCCGCTCGCGTAAGATGTCGGCTTCAATGGACAGTGCGTCGGGGCCGAGTTTGGCGGGGCCGAACCGCGTGGCGAGTTCGGCGGAGGTAAGAAGACTGACCGAGCCGAGTCCCCGCTGGTCCCAGTAGCGAACCATGGCGAGAGGACAGCCAGCGAGCCGCATTTCGAACCGCAAATGCTCGCGGGTGGGAGGCTCGTCGACCAGCACCAACCCCGTCATGCGCGGCTCGAACACGAGCGCATCTCCCGAATCGAGACGGACGACGACTCGCTTGCCCAACCGGTCAACGGCCTGAATCACGCGGCCCAGCAGCCGCTGTCCGAGCATCGGCCAAGGCGGCTCGAACCGGATTGTCCGCCGCGGCGATTCGCACCGCGTGGCCGTTTCGATCACGCCGCCGACGGCCGCCAGGATTCCACGACGCATTGTTTCCACTTCGGGCAGTTCGGGCATGGCGGGCAAACTCCTCGTTCAGAACTCCGCGTTCAGAACTTCTCGATCAGAACTCCTCGCGATCTTTTCCGCGGAACGCAGGCGGCTTGACCATCCGGGGACTGCGGTTGAGAATCTTCCCCAAGGTTGATCGACGCGTCGAGTCCGCAGGAATAAAAACCATGGCGACCGTTTCAGGCTCGGGACGAGGCAGTCCTCTGGTGGCGAATGCTCCGGTCGCGGCCACTGCCGCGTCCAGCCTCGTCCCCAACGAACAGGGACGTTTTGGCCCGTTCGGTGGCCGCTTCGTCCCGGAAACCCTTACCCGCGCGCTCGATGAACTGACGCGGGAATATCAAGCGGCTCAAGCCGACCCGCTGTTCCAAGCCGAATTGGACGATTTGCTGAAGAACTACGTCGGTCGCCCTTCGCCCCTGTACTTCGCTCGCCGGCTCACGGAACGCAGCGGCGGAGCCCAGATCTGGTTGAAGCGGGAAGATTTAAACCATACCGGCGCTCACAAAATCAACAACACGCTCGGGCAGGCTCTGTTGACGCTGCGGATGGGAAAGAAACGCGTGATCGCGGAGACCGGAGCCGGCCAGCACGGAGTGGCCACGGCCACGGCGTGTGCCCGGTTCGGGCTGGAGTGTGTCGTCTATATGGGCGAAGAGGACGTGCGGCGCCAGTCGCCGAACGTCTTCAGCATGCGGTTGCTGGGAGCGGAAGTGAGGCCGGTCACCACCGGATCGCGTACCCTTCGCGACGCCATCAACGAAGCGATGCGGGACTGGATGTCCACCGTGGAAACAACGCACTACATCATCGGGTCAGTCGTCGGTCCGCATCCTTTTCCGCGGATTGTCCGCGATTTCCAGGCCGTCATCGGCCGCGAGACCCGGGCCCAATCGCTGGCCCAATTTGGCCGCTTGCCGGATTTAGTGGTCGCTAGCGTGGGGGGCGGCAGCAACGCCGCGGGCATGTTCTATCCGTTCGTCGAGGACCGCGATGTCAAGCTCTTGGGCGTGGAAGCGGGGGGACGCGGTTCGGTTGCGGGCGAACACGCGGCTCCGCTGAGCTTTGGCCGACCGGGCGTTCTGCATGGTAGTTATAGCTACGTGATGCAAGACGAAGATGGCCAAACAAGCGATGTCCACTCGGTCTCCGCCGGCCTCGATTATCCCGGCGTCGGACCCGAGCATAGCTATTGGAAAGATACGGGGCGGGTTGATTACACGTTCTGCCGCGACGACGAGGCGATGGCCGCCTTCGATCTGTTCGCGCGGAGCGAAGGTATTTTGCCCGCGCTCGAATGCTCCCACGCGATCGCCAAGGCGATGCAAGCCGCCGCCTGCCGTCCGAAAGACGACATCGTGGTCATTTGCTTGTCCGGACGCGGCGATAAAGACGCGGCCGAAATCCAGCGGATCCGGGGAATGAAGTGAGCCGCGGCGCCGCCGCAGCCGGATTTGCCCGGCCGCACTGGCTGTGTTGGCGGGGCTAGTTGCGTTTGGCTGCGTTGGTGGGACTGGCTCGCTCGGACGCATCGGACGCTGTTGCCGCCCGGGTTTACTCGGACTGCTCGGGAAGTTGGAACCATTTGGATCTTGGGAAGGAATGAAACGGCATGTCGGCGGTCGATCAAATGTTCTCGGAACTGCGAGCGTCGGGCCGCAAAGCGCTCATTCCGTTCATCACCGCGGGCGATCCAGACCTGGACTTTACCCAAGCGCTGGTCCAGGAACTGGCCGCTCGCGGATGCCATCTGTGCGAGATTGGGATCCCCTACAGCGATCCAATTGCCGACGGGCCGGTCATTCAGGCCTCCTACACCAGGGCGCTCGCCAAACGCGTCAAGCTGGCCGATATCTTGCGAGCCATTGGCGCCATGCGGGGGCCGCTACGAGGGCTCCCGATCGTCACGATGGTCAGCTACGCGATCGTCCTGCGGCATGGTATGGAGCGTTACGTCGCGGAAGCGAAGGCGGCGGGCGTGTCGGGCGCGATTGTGCCCGACTTGCTGGTCGAGGAAGCGGACGAGTTAGCGGCGATTTGCCGCCGCGAGGACTTCAGCCTGATTCAGCTTGTGACGCCGACAACGCCTCGGGAGCGG
>JBIKVL010000346.1:0-5444 GCA_044356875.1 Pirellulaceae bacterium
CGAACATGCCCAATGACACCATCTGGGTCGAGATGATCAAGACCGTGGCCGAGGATGGACTGCGGCTCGACGGCGTTCTTCACCCTGCACAAACAGTCTCCCCTTCACTGGGATCCCCTACGCAGGCCTCCCCCTCACCGGGCACGATGCCGGAATCATCGTCCGCGCATCCGGTCGTCGACGGCCTTATTTGCCTGCACGGCGTAGGTAGCAATTTTTACGGGTCGTCGTTGTTCGAAGCGCTCACGCCGTCGCTCACGAGTCTCGGCATCCCGGTGGCTTGGGTGAATACGCGCGGGCGTGACAATGTATTCGGGTCGAGCACTCGCCGAGGTCGGCGGTGGTTCGGCGCGGCCTTTGAGGTGGTCAGCGAGTGTTGCTGGGACGTGGCGGGCTGGCTGACCTGGGCCGAACGTCGCGGCTGGCGCCGCGTCGGACTTGTGGGCCACAGTCTGGGAGCGATCAAAGCTGTTTTTTCGCAATCGCAAGTCTTGGCCGCCGGCCAGTCACCCGGACTGGTCGGGCTCGTTTCGCGTCTGATCGCGTTGTCGCCGCCGCGATTGTGCTATCGGTTGTTTCAGAATGATCCGGCAGGAGCGGCTTTTTTCGACGCGATCACCATGGCGCGAAAGCATGTCGCGGCCGGTGAGCCCGACGCGTTGATTCGGGTTCAGTACCCTTATCCACTCTTGATTTCTGCGGCCAGCTACGTTGACAAGTATGGCCCGGGCGAACAATACGACATCGTGCCGCTCGTTCCGCGTCTACGCTGTCCAGTGCTGTTCACGTACGGCCAGAGCGAACTGGAAACGGGCGGAGTGGCGTTCGCGGGCGTCCCCGATGCGTTGCGCGGGGCCGCGCGGCCGGACCAACCGCTGACTGTAGCGACGATTCCGGGGGCTGACCACAACTACACCCGCTGCGCCGCGCCACTGGCCGAGGTGCTGCAAGCATGGCTTTCCTCACCCGAGGTTGCCGCTGCGTCTGCGTGCCTCGACGCTCCAAGCTAGAGAGCTTAGGAATCCTCCACGTTGGTCCAAGCGCCGTCGAACGCATCGCATTTGGCATGGATCGGCGGTTGTTTTTCCGTAAGCGGTTCGGTATCGTCTTGGCAGTTTTGACCCGCCTTGTTCCGCTTCGACCAATCAGCGGACCCTTTCCGAAACCGTCCCGGCCTCCTACACCTTGGGGTGTTTGCAGTTCGGACATTTCCTGCTTGTAGCGAGGTTCTGGCATGAGTGCTACCATCGATCCGCCATGCGATATCGCGTCGTTGAGTAAGGCGGCGCGCGAGAAACTGGATGCCCACACGTACGAGATGGTGCAGTGGCACTTTCACGATTCGACGGGTTCGCCCTTCTGGCTGCAAAAGAAGCGTGAATACTCCTTCGACCCCTTGAAGGAAGTCAAATGCTTCGACGACCTGAAGAAGTTCCCGCTGTTCGAAGATGATTGGTTGCGGGGCGGTCCGGTGCGCCGCTGGATGCCGCAGGGACTGGCGGACAAGCCGGCCTACATCTTCGAAACGGGTGGAACCACCGGCATCCCCAAGAGCCGGTTGGTCTTCGAGGACCACTGGATCGATTACGAAGTCTTCAGTCACACGCTGCCGGAAAAGTACTTTCCAATGGGCAGCAACTGGTTGATGCTTGGTCCATCCGGGCCACGTCGGCTCCGGTTGGCGGTCGAGCACCTGTGCCAGTATCGCGGCGGCATCTGCTTCTGCGTCGACTTGGATCCGCGGTGGGTTGTCAAGCTGATCAAGAAGGGTTGGATGGAGCACCTCGAGGCGTACAAGACGCACTGCATCGACCAAGCGCTGACCATCCTGTCGGCCAACCACGATGTGAAGTGCATGTTCACGACGCCGAAACTGCTCGAAGCCCTCTGCTCGGCGCTCGAAAAGCAGGGCAAGTCGTTCAAGGACACCGGGATCACCGGCATCTTCTCGGGCGGTACCGAATTCACGCCGCAATTCACCCGGTTCTGCGTCGAAGAGTACTTCGGCGGTCCGCCGGAAGAGAGCGGCATTTTCATGACGCCGACGTACGGCAACACGCTGATGGGTTTGGCGTGCAGCAAGCCGGTTTCGGCCGCCGACGGCTACAAGATCAGCTATTACGCTCCGCAACCGCGGGCCGTGGTCGAGGTCGTGGACTTCGATGACCACAAGCGGATCGTGAACTACGGCGAAAGCGGCCGTGTGAAACTCTACACCCTGACCCGCGAGTTGTTCATCCCCGGTTTCCTGGAGCGGGACGAGGGCGAGCGTGAGCAGCCATTCGAGACCTACCCGTGGGATGGCGTGAGCGGTGTCAAGCCATTCCGGGGCATCGCCGCCCAGACGACGGTTGGCGTGTACTAATCGCCCCGCCGGTAACCGCGAGCGACCGCGGCGGGTTCCGCCGCGGTCGTCCTGTTTTCGCCAACCACCTAGGAGAACACTGTGCTTAATATTCCCGTCATCCGCTGGGGCAAGCCATACGAATCGCTCGATAAGGACACGATTAAGCATTTCGTGACTGGCGAGCCGATCGCTCAAGTGAGCCAATCGAACCGCGGCCTGATTGAACGCGACATGCGGTTCGCTCATAAGGCCCGCGAGATCCTGCGCCAATTCACCATCGACGACATCATCAGCCGCATCAAGACGGCGGCCGACCTCTACGAGTCGGCGACCTTGCCGATCGGCGACGGCCAGCAGACGCCGGAGGATTTCGCGAAGCAGCAATCGTCCAGCACGGGCCTTCCCGAGCACATGTGCCGGATGAATATGCCCAAGAACTCGTTCGTGTTGCGGAACATGGACAAGATCCTGGAATCGCTGACCCGCGGCCTGCCGATGGACATCTTGACCCGTGGTTACGGCTCGGAAAGCCGGGGCGTGACGGTCAGCTACCAAGCTCAGGCACCGGTGTTGAGCGCTGTGCTTCCGTCCAATTCGCCGGGCGTGCATACGCTCTGGCTGCCCGCCATTCCACTGCAACTGGGCCTGGTATTGAAGCCGGGACCGCAGGAGCCATGGACGCCGTTGCGGGTGTTCTCCGCCTTCACGGCCGCCGGTCTGCCAGCGGAAGTTTGGGGCATCTATCCGGGCGGTCCGGACGCCGGCGCCGCCGTCCTTGGATCGGCCTCCCGCGCGATGATTTTCGGCGGCACCGCGACGGTCGAGCAATACAAAGGCAACCCTCGGGTGCAAGCCCACGGCCCGGGCTTCTCCAAGATCTTGATCGGCGACGACATGGTCGACGAATGGGAGAAGCATATCGATTTGATGGCCGAGAGCATCTTTATCAATAGCGGTCGCGGTTGCATTAACTGCTCTGGCATTTGGGCGTCGCGCCACACGAAGGAGATCGCGGCGGCGCTCGGCAAACGGCTCGGCCCCGTGGAAGTCAAGCCGCCCGATGATCCGACCGCCGGTTTGGCGGCGTTCACCGTCCATGGCCAAGCCAAAGCGGTGTGGGGCTTGATCGAGACGGAATTGAAGGAAGCCGGCGTGACCGACATGACGGGTGAATATGGCCCGCGACTTGTGGAAATGGAACGCTGCGCGTACCTGCGGCCGATCATCGCCCACTGCGAAGCCCCGGAGAACGCGATCGCGAAGAAGGAATACATGTTCCCGTTCAGCACGGTGGTGAAGTGCCCGCAGGCGGACATGCTGGGTAAGATCGGACCGACGCTCGTCGGCACGATCATCTCCAAGGATGAAAAGTTCATCCGCCAATGTGTCGACGCGACGCACATCGACCGGCTCAACGTTGGCCCGATTCCGACTACTCGGCTCAATTGGCTCCAGCCGCACGAAGGCAACATCATCGACTTCCTCTACCGGAATCGCGCGTTGCAAACGGCGTAGGCTCCAATTCCCTCTTGCCGAGGCACCGGTTCGCATGATCCCGTTCGATTACCAGCCTATCACCCGGATGGTGTTCGGTCCGGGGACGATCGCTTCGCTCGGGAAGCTGGCCGCCGAATTGGGCGGCCGGCGAGCGATGGTCGTAAGCGACTCCGGTGTCATCGCCGCGGGCCATGCCGCCCGCGGGATCGAGTCGCTGGCGGCGGCGGGCCTCGAGACCGTGCTCTATCAAGGAGTTCATGAAAACCCGTCCACCGAGGATGTGGAGAAAGGTACCGCTTTCGCGCGGGAGTTTTCCCCAGACATCCTGATCGGCCTCGGCGGCGGCAGTTCCATGGACTGCGCGAAAGGGATCAATTTCCTGCTGACCAATGGCGGCCGTATGCAGGACTATTGGGGCGTGGGCAAGGCGAAGTTGCCAATGCTCCCCATGATTGCGGTCCCGACCACCTCTGGAACCGGCAGCGAATCGCAATCGTTCGCGCTCATCTCCGACGCCCAAACGCACGCCAAAATGGCTTGCGGCGACAAGAAGGCCGCGTTCAAAGTGGCCATTCTCGATCCCGTGCTCACGCTTACGCAACCGCCACGGGTCACCGCGCTCACAGGCATCGACGCCATCTCGCACGCGCTCGAATCGCATGTCACCACAAAGCGGAATGCGGCGTCCCAGGCGTTTAGCCGCGAAGCTTGGAGGTTGCTCGCCCGCGGCTTCACTCAAGTGCTCCGGCAACCAGGAGACCTGGAAGCCCGGGGCGACATGCAACTCGGGGCCTGCCTCGCCGGCTTGGCGATCGAAAACTCGATGCTCGGCGCCACCCACGCCCTTGCGAATCCGCTGACGGCCGAATACGGCATCGCCCACGGCCAGGCGATTGGATTGATGCTGCCACACGTGCTTCGCTTCAACGGCCACCTGATGGGTGACCAATACGTTCAACTGCTCGAAGCCGTCGCGGGTACTCCCGGTTTGCCCGCCCCATCGACGGGAGTCGCCGGCTTGGCCGACTATGTAGCTTCATTGGTCGTCGCCGCGAACTTGCCGGTCCGCTTACTGGATTGCCACGTCGAGCGTGACCGGCTTCCGAAGCTGGCCGAATTCGCGGCCAAGCAGTGGACAGGCACCTTCAACCCCCGCCCTGTCGGTCCCGCCGAACTGCTTGCGTTGTACGAAGACGCCTATTGATCGATCCAGGCAAACTTAGGTCGAAGGAAGCCTACCGTCAGGTACGCCGTAGGAGGTTCCGATGAGTCGCCGACAGCTATCTTCCGAGTCCGGTTCGAACGAGCGTCTTCGCGCACCCGCTGAGATCGTCGGCCGGCGAAGCATTCGGCGGCGAGGCGTCGCGTTTTTTGGCCTCACCTGGTTGATCGTCATCGCCCTGTTCATCGCCCCTATCGCCCTGCTGACGACTCAAGGAATATCGGCGAACGGAGTCGAACCGACGAAAGCGACCGCGGCAGCCCAACCAGCAAAACCCGCCGACAGTGCGAAGCCAGCCGACAGTGCGAAGCCAGCCGACAGTGCGAAGCCAGCCGACAGTGCGAAGCCAGCCGACAGTGCGAAGCCAGCCGGCAGTGC
>JBIKVL010000348.1:0-5440 GCA_044356875.1 Pirellulaceae bacterium
CGACGACGGTTGCGCCGTTCGCAACGCGGCCGCGCGGAATTGGCGGCCATGTTGTTTGTCGAGCACCCAATCGCCGACCGCTTCGACGAACTCGCCGACGCTCGGCTGGCTCAAATGGCCGATGACAGTCGCGGGCTCTTCCCGGCCCGGAAGTTTGATCCGCAGGACGCAGAAGCCGTTTTCGGGATTGTGGAAAGTGACCCGCTCGATGGGGCCGTTCACGGTCTCCGCCATGCGGCTGTCCGATGTGCTGGGAATCCGAGGTGCTGGGAAATAGCCATGGGCCGACTCGACGCCCGCCAGGGATTCTACCTTCTATCGGCCCCGAGGGCCGCTATCATGGCGGCGCGAATGGCGGTGGCGACAAAAGCGTTCAGGAGGTACGGCATGCCCGAACGGACAGCGCGCTGGTTGGCTTGCGTGATGTGGTTTGAATGCGTGGCGCTCGCGGCGGCGTTGGTGGCCGTGTGCCTTCCCACGTCGGCCATGCAGGCGATCCATGCGGAAATGGGACTCGGTCGAATGCCCCAAGCGCCGATCGTCGACTATCTCGCCCGCTCGTTGTCGCTGGTCTACGCGTCGATGGCGCCGCTGTGCGGATTCCTCGCCCGCGATGTCCGCCGCTATCGCGACGTCATCGCGTTCCAAGCGGCGGTCAAGCTCGTCGCGGGCGGCGGCCTGCTGGCGCTCGACATAGCGATCGGCATGCCGTTGTTCTGGACGGTGTGCGAGGGACCGCTCATCATGGCGTTGTCGATCGCCGTGCTGTTGATGGTCCGCGAGCTCCGCGCGGGACTCGAAGCCGCACGCTCCGCACACGGCGCGGATGGATTGTTATCCTAAGCCGTAACTGAAACTCCACGGATTCGACCGGCTCGCAATGGACTTGCGGCCCACGCTCGGTTCCCAGGTCTGGACGCCCATGATCGTTACCATTGATGGTCCCGCTGGCGCGGGCAAAAGCACGGTTTCCCGCACGCTCGCCGCCCGTCTGGGATTCGATTTCCTCGACACCGGCGCAATGTACCGGGCGATTACGCTGGCGGCCTTTCAAAGACAGCTCGACTGGTCCCAACCCGACCAACTGGCGGCGCTGGCCCACTCCGTGAGGATCGAGGTGGCCAACCGCCGCGTGCTGCTCGACGGAGAAGATGTCTCGGCCGCGATCCGCGTCAACGAAATCACCAATCTGGTCCATTACGCGGCGAATAACCCGGCCGTCCGGGAACGGATGGTCGAACTGCAACGCGCGGCCGCCGTGGGACGCAACATGGTGACCGAAGGACGCGATCAGGGCACCGTCGTGTTTCCGGACGCCGAATGCAAAATCTACCTCACCGCCTCCCCCTCCGAGCGGGCACGGCGACGCTCCGCGGAGCTCGCCGCGCGGGGCGAAACCGTGGCCTACGCGGAAATTCTCGCCCAGCAACAACTGCGGGACGAACGCGACGCGGCCCGGTCATGCGGTCCGCTAGCCGCCGCCCGCGACGCGATCGAAGTGCTCACCGATGGCTTGTCGCCCGATCAAGTCGTCGACCGGCTGGAGGCCCTCGCCCGCCTCGCACTCCATCTCCCCGCCACCTCCAACCGCAACTCCCAAGATCCTCTCCCCGAGTCCGCTTGACGTAGTCGCCGCCGATCCGCGTCACGTCGCCCTTCGACCCGCGCCGTCCACCGCCCCGATCCGTTCTCAATTCGCTTGACGATGCCGCACCGCCCAACCAATCCCCAGAACAATCCCCAGAACAATCAGCCAACCGATGCCGCAACCATGCGCCGAACGCGATTCGTCGGTGCTCCTGGAGCGGCCATCGTCGTTTGCATGCTGGTGTTGTGGCCGCATCCGCAAGTCTCCTGGGGCCAATCCGCCACTACCACGACCTCCGACACGACAAACCTGGCCGAAAGCCAACGTCGGCTAGAACGCCGTTGGACCGAGCTACGCTCGCGGTTTCGCGACTTGGCCGACGAACTGCGGGCGTCGGAACCGGACCAAGCCAAACGCGTCGCTGAGACCTTGGAACAAGCCGACACGCTTCGCTTCGATGAACGACTCGCCGCCATCGCCAAGCGGCTGGAACTTGGCGAGAACGAAGCCGCCGCGCAGAGCCAACGCGAAGTTCTCGACGATCTCGTGAAACTACGGCGAAAACTCCTCACCGGCGCGAGCGAACCGGCCACGTCCGACGATCCGCTCCAGGCCCTCGCGGAACGCATCTCCGAATTGCTCGCCCAGCAACAGCCGCTCACCGCCGCCACTCGCGACATCGCCGGCCGCCGTCCCGACGACGGAAGTTGGCGACGCGCCGACCGATTGGCAATCGCGAAACTGGCGAGCCAGCAACGCGAACTGCCCGCGAAGATCGGCTCGTTGTGGGCTCCCTTCGAGGAAAATCCTCCCGAGTCGCTCGGCGTCATTCGCGCTGTCTTGGAACCGGTTGGGGCCGAACTGACCGACATCGCCGAGCGGTTGGCCGCCCTCGACGTCCAACCATCGCTCGCCAACCGCCAGCGGGAATGCGAACTGGCGATGGTCGAGCTGCTGAAGGTGCTCCGTCCCGCACGCAAGCCGGGCACTTCCGAGGAAGACATGTCGATGCCAGACGGCGACGACCCCGCCGGGGCAAGGCAATTGCCCCGCTCCGCCCAGCTCCGCCTCCTCCGCTCGGCGCAAAACCGCCTGCTGGAACGAACCCGCGTTTACGAAACTCGCTTCGCGGGCCAAACTCCGGACGACGCCGCGCGACAGCAACTCGAGTCGCTCGTCCGCCAACAGTCCGAACTCGACGAACAACTCCGGCGGCTCCTGGAGGGACAGTAGCGGTTCGGGAAATGAAAGATACTTGGCCACGGACTGACACAGAAGACACGGAAAGAGATTAACCACGGATGCCACGGATCGACACGGATAAAGACCTTGAAAAACGAAAGACGGGCCATCGAGATCTTATATGACAATAATAATCACCTAGCAACAAATGCCTTTCCTATCCGTGACCATCCGTGTCATCCGTGGTGGTCCTCTTCTTGGTCTGTCCTGTTATCTTGGATTACTGGTTCATGAACGCGATTTCCCGGCCTGTTCGCACTCGATTCGCTCCCAGCCCGACCGGCTATCTGCATATCGGCGGAGTGCGGACCGCGCTCTTCAATTGGCTTTTCGCACGGCAGCATGGCGGCCAGTTCCTGCTGCGTATCGACGACACCGACCAGCAGCGGAATGTGGCAGAGGCGCTGCAACCGATCCTTGACGGCTTCCGATGGCTTGGGCTGGAGTGGGATGAGGGACCGGAGATTGGCGGGCCGTATGCTCCGTATTTCCAGTCCGCGCGGTTAGCCCGTTACCAGGAAGCGGTCGCCGCCCTGTTGCGGTGCGGAGCGGCCTATCGCGACTATGCGACGACGGAGGAACTGTCGGCCGAGCGCGAGGCGGCGGAAAAGGAAAAGCGGCTGTTTCTTTATAGCCGGCGATGGATGGCCGAAACGGACGCGGACGCCGCGCGATTCGAAGCCGAGGGGCGGAAACCGGTCGTGCGGCTCAAGATGCCTCGGGAAGGCCAATGCCGCTTTTCGGACTTGATCCGCGGCGACGTGTCGTTCGATTGGGCGGCCGAGCAGGACCATGTGGTCCAACGTGCCGACGGCACCTGTTTGTATCACTTGGCCAGCGCCATCGACGACTATGATTTCCGCATCTCGCATGTGATTCGCGCGGTCGAGCATCTATCGAACACGCCGCGTCAGATTTTCATCATGCAAAGCCTCGGCTACCCGCTCCCCGAATTCGCGCATTTGCCCTACGTGGCCGAACCGGGCAGCTCCAACAAACTAAGCAAACGCAAGATCGCCCAATACCTGAAACACGCGGACTTTAAGAAACTGCAAGACCACGCGTTGGGGATCGCCCAAGCGATCGGACATCCAACAGCCGCCGAAACGTTCAATCCCGTGATCGTCGACTTTTACCGTGTGGCCGGCTACCTGCCCGACGCGATCCTCAACTACCTGCTGCTGCTCGGATGGGCCTATGACGATAGCAAAGAAGACTTTAGCCGCGAGGAAATGATCCGGCTGTTCTCGCTCGAGCGTGTGAATAAGGCGCCCGCCAGTTTCGATCCCAAGAAGCTATGGGCCTTTCAGGATCGCCATATGCGAACGGTGCCGGTCAAGCAAAAGACGCCGATGGCGATCCGCTACCTCCAGCAGGCCGGTTGGGTCGCGAAGCCAACTCCCTGCGAACTGGGCGGCCTGGTGCAGTCGATCCTCGAAGCGGCTGGCGATCGTTTCAAGACGGCGGGGGACATCCTGCAATTCGGCGAATTCTTTGTGGCCGACGACGCGCTGGCGTACGATGACAAGGAATTCGACAAGCAATTGCGAGTTCCCGCCGGCGCCGAGCTGCTCGCGCGGTTTCGCACCCAGTTGGCTAGTGTCGCCAACTACACCGCCGAGTCGCTCGAGGCGATGCTCAAGGCGTTCGTCGCCGAGGAAAACATCAAGCTCGGGCAACTCATTCACCCGCTGCGGATCGCCTTGACGGGCAAGACGGTGGGAATCGGACTCTATGAAACACTGGTCATCCTCGGCAAATCCCGCAGCCTGGCCCGAATCGACCGGGCGTTAACCCGCGCACGCGGAGTGGCATGAGTGGCATGAGCGGCATGAGTGGCATGAGTGGCCGGATTTGTATGGGCGCCCGGATTTGCGTGAGCGGCTGAAGTGGCGTGAGCGGCTCAAGTGGCAACAGTGGAGGAACGCGGCGATGTGCCTAGGCGTGCCGGGACGGATTGTCCGCTGGTTGGAACGCGAACCGCCGTTGTCGTGCGGAGAGGTCGAGTTCGGCGGGGCGCGGCGAGTCTGCAATTTGGCTTGCGTTCCCGAGGCGGTTGAGGGGGATTACGTGATTGTGCATGCGGGAGTCGCGATCGCGCGGCTGGACGCTGACGAGGCCCAACGCTTGCTGGACGAGCTGCGGGCGTTGTGCGAGCCGCCAGTCCCGGTCGAGCCAAGCGAGTGAGGCGAGCACCACCGATCCGTTCTCGACTGACGTTCGGCGTTTTTGCTTTCCCAGGCCTGAAGGGAAACCACAGATGCCGCAGATGAAACGGATGGGTTGAACGATTTCGGCGGGCAATCCGCTGGGAGGCGTGCGCGATGCGATTCGTCGATGAGTTCCGCGATCCTGGGCTGGCGACGCGACTGACGGAGCGAATCCGCCAATTGGCGACACGGCGCTGGACGGTGATGGAGGTCTGTGGCGGGCAGACCCATAGTTTGCTGCGGCATGGGATCGACGCCGAGTTGGCGGATGTGGTCGAGTGCATCCATGGCCCCGGTTGTCCGGTATGCGTGACGCCGGCGGAGGCGATCGACGAGGCGATCGCGTTGTCGAGGACCCCGGGTGTGTCGCTGGCAAGCTTTGGCGACATGCTGCGCGTGC
>JBIKVL010000347.1:0-5440 GCA_044356875.1 Pirellulaceae bacterium
GAAAATCGCCAAACTGCGGGGGCTGCGATTCTTGAATCTACCGAACGCCGACCTTACGGATGCGGGCCTCGAACGGTTGACACAATTGCCCGACTTGGAACTGTTGCGTTTGGGCAGTCCCCGAATCAGCGACGACGGCTTGGCGGCTGTCGCGCGGATGCCGTCGCTCAAATTCCTGCACTTGATCGAGATTCCGATCACGGACGCTGGATTGGCCCATGTGGAAGCGGCGACAAAACTGACCTCGTTCTATGTGGACGGCGCGCGCGTCACGGACGACGGCATCGAACGGCTGTTGGCCGCGCGGCCACAGCTGCACGTGCATATCGATCAGCGGCACTCGGATCGGGATCCGAACCGCCACGAGCATTGAGCAGCGCAGGCAAGTGCCATTGCTTTGGTAGTCGCGATGGCGAAAGCGAAGGCGGAGTGGATGGGGGAAATCACGCGATACGGCGATTGCTCGCGGTGGGCCGACATGGTCGTGCATCGGGGCACCGCCTACTGGGTGGAAGTGGCCGACGATCCCGAGCGGGACACCGACGGCCAGATCGCTCAAGTCCTTGGGCAGATCGACGCCACGCTGTGCCGGTTGGGCGCCAATCGCAGCGACTTGCTCCAAGTGCTGGTATACTTGGCCGACTTGTCCGATGGTCCGCTTCTCAACCGACAGTGGGACGCGTGGGTCGCGCCCGGCGCGCCGCCTGTCCGGGCCTGTGTGCAGGCGGGCCTGAGCCCTGGATACCGAGTGGAAATGGTGATCACGGCGGCCGTTTCGAGGGCAACTGGCGATCGCTGAATTAGACTCCTTGGGTCTGTTTTCCGCATGAGCTTGGGGTGGGAGATAATCTTGCCTGAGCTCGAAGTGACTCCACCCCTGCAATTCGTCCCACGATGAGTCTTGCCTGTATGGGTTTTGCTACGCATCTGCTGCGTCTCTGCTTGGCCGGCGCGGTCCTCATGCGGTTCGTTTTCGCGGTGGACGCGGCCGAGCCAACTCGGCCCGCCCAGCCAACCCGGCCGACTTCGAGCGACGAGCGAAACAATAGCGAGCGCCTGGGGCACGTAGTGGCATTCACCGGAGCGAAGATTGTCGTCGCACCCGGAAACGTGCTCGAAAATGCGACGTTGGTGATCCGAGGCGGCCGGATCGTGGCGCTCGGCGCGGGAATCGCCGCACCGCCCGGGGCTAGGGTCTATGTCGCGAAGGGCCGCATCATCTACCCAGGTTTCATCGACGCCCATACGACGTTAAACGGCGAGCCTTCCATGACAACTCTGGCTACGCCCCTCGAAACGGCTGGCGACTCAGGTAGTGCCGCCGTGGTCGAAGACGAACGTGGGGACGAACGTGGGGACGATAATGGAGACGAGCACGAGATCGAGCAAGCGTTCGAGGGCGGGGCGGCGCGGGATATCTTCGGGAGGTTGGGTGCCAACCGACATTCCCCTCATCCACTCATCGCCGCCACGGTGGATGCGGAGCAGCGGATCGCAACTGTTCCCGCGCGTCACGCGTCGTTTCGCGCCGCGGGATTCGTCGCGCGACTGGCGGTCCCGCAGGCCGGAATCGTGCGCGGAACCAGCGCGTTGGTCGCGACGGATGAAGCCGCACGCGCACCCACTGTCTTGGCGGCGCGAGTGGCGTTGCACATGCACTTGTACGTCCCGCGTTCGCCGCGGCGAACGTCGTATCCCAATTCGCCGATGGGCGCTATGGCGCTGGCCCGACAGACCCTATTGGATGCCCAGTGGTTGCGGGCGGTTGAGGCGGACGCATCGGATCGAGATGGCCTCACGGGCCAAACGGACCGCTGGATGCCCGACGACCGCATATCGATCGCTTGGCGGGATGCGCACCGCCGCCTCTGGTCCTATCTTCCCGCTACGTCCGCGACTGGGGTTTCCGCGCCTGCGAACCCGGCTGCGAACCGGCCCGCAAACCCGGCTGCGAACCCGGCTGCGAACCCGGCTGCGAAGACCAACGCTTTGACGTCCGAAACGGCGCTCGCGGCAGCTTCCGCGATGCCCGTTGGCGTGGTGGTATTTGACGCGGAAACGGAACAGTACCTGCTCAGGGCCGAACGCTTCGCGCGGGAGTTTGGGCTGCGGGCCGTGTTCCGCGGCGGCGGACGGGAATACCGACGGGCCGCGGAGATCGCGGCAACGGGGCGGCCCTTGATTCTGCCGCTGGCCTATCCGTCGCCGCCTCGAGTCGACACGCCCGAGGCGGAAATCAACGCGGAACTGGATGACTTGCTGCACTGGCGGTTGGCACCGGAAAACCCAGCGCGGATGGAGCGGGCTGGAAGTCGGATCGCCTTGTCTAGTCATGGATTGAAATCCCCCGCCGAGTTCCTGCCGGCGGTGCGCAAGGCGGTGAGCCGAGGTTGGCCAGCGGACGCGGCACTCCGCGCCCTCACGACAACTCCAGCCGAATTGTTCGGCGTATCGCGGGATCTGGGGACTTTGGAACCTGGGAAGTTGGCGAGCTTCCTGGTCGCCGATGGCGACTTGTTCACGGGCTTAGGCCGGGTGCTGGAAACCTGGGTTGCGGGCAAACGCTGGGGAGTCGTCGACGACTTGCCCTATCGGCTGGCGGGCCGCTGGCGTTTTGAACTCGAACCGGCGATCGGCGAGCGTTCCACGCTGTGGATGCGGCTGGAGCATGGTCCGCGGTCGTCCGCGACGTCGCCATCCGAGGATGCGGCGGAGACGCTGCGTGGCACGTTGTTGCTTGCGAAACAGGCTGGCGCACCGGAGATCAGCCTGGAACAGCTCATGGCGACCCAAGAGCGGCTGACGGGGCGTTTCGACGCCAGTTCGCTGGGTGTGATGGGTGTGGCCACGTTTTCATTGCAATTGGCTGGCGTGGACAAGTTGCCGCGTTTGGAAGGAGTTTTAGCGCTACCCGACGGTCGCCAAGTCGAGCTCTTAGGGAAACCGGATCCAGCGGAGGGCGAGACGTCAACAGCCGCGGTCCCGAAACGCGAAGACGTTGAGGTGCTGAACGCGATTGGCGTGAACTATCCGCTGGGAGCGTGGGGCAGGGCGGAGCCGGGGCCGCCGCCTCAGTCCGATTCGATCGTGTTTCGAGGTGGCACCGTCTGGACGAGCGGTCCGTCCGGTGTGTTGGAGGATGCCGACGTTTGGATCGTCAGGGGCCGGATCGTCGGGGTTGGAAAGCGGCTCACCGTGGCCCCGAACACGCGGGAGATTCCGCTACGCGGGCGTCATTTGACGCCGGGGTTGATCGATTCCCATTCGCATATCGCGACCGATGGTGGTGTGAACGAGACCGGGCAGGCGTTGACCTGCCAAGTACGCGTGGGCGATTTCATCGACGCGAACGATGTCAACATCTACCGTCAGTTGGCGGGGGGCACGACGGCGGCGTTGATTCTGCACGGGTCGGCGAATCCGATTGGCGGTCAAGGCGAGGCGATCAAGTTCCGTTGGGGGTTGTCGGCGGACGGTTTACGTTTCGTCGAGGCGCCTCCGACGGTGAAATTCGCGTTGGGAGAAAATGTGACCACCGGCCCGGACATCCTCGTCCCCCGTTTCCCGCGGACCCGGATGGGCGTCGAGCAGTTCCATCGGCAGGCCTTGCGATTCGCGCGCGATTATCGGGACCGTTGGCGGGAATGGCGGGACCGACCCATCGGCGCGCCACCTCGACGCGACCTGGCTTTGGACTGCCTTGCCGAGGCGCTCGACGGTCGCCGTTGGATCCACTGCCATGCGTATCGGGAGGACGAAACTCGCACGCTGCTCGAAGTGCTGGAAGGCTTCCAGATCCGCGTCGGATGTTTGCATCACATCACCGACGGCTACTTGATGGCGGACGCGATTCTCCGGCATGGGGCGATGGTCGCCACGTTCACCGATTGGTGGGGATTTAAAGTCGAAGCGCTTGACGCGGTCGCGCACAACGGCGCCTTCCTGCATCGCTCGGGGATTGTCACCTCGTTCCATTCGGACGATCGCGAACTGGGCCGGCATCTCCAGGGCGAGGCGGCGAAGGCGCTCCGCCACGGTGAATTACCGCCCGCCGAAACGCTCAAAATGGTGACGATAGCGCCCGCCAAGCAACTGCGGGTCGACTCGCTGGTGGGGTCTTTGGAGCCCGGCAAGCACGCCGATCTCGTGGTTTGGAGCGGCCCGCCACTTGCGCCGGATTCCCGCTGCGAAGAGACCTGGATCGACGGCCGCAAGTATTTTGATCGGCAAGAGGATCTGCGGCGGCGAGGGGAGGTTGAGCGTCTGAAGGCGTTGTTGACGCAAGCCGTGCTCGCTTCTGGCGAGCCGATGTTGGAAGCGGGCGTGGATTACACCACGGACAAGGAGTCGTGGGACCGAATGGATCGAGCGTGTCGCGGCGCTACCCAAGGCGGCCAACGGCAGGGCAGGGGACGAAACCGATGATTTTCCGGAAACGACGCGACCGGCACTCGGAATGCGGGCGGCGAGATCCATCTTCTCCCCACCAAGGGAATGCCGCGAACCTACGCGATTCAATCTGGTCGCGGCGTTCTGTTCTCGAACGGGCCGTTCGGTTCACGATCGGCGCGAGCGTCCTTCCAACGGTCTGGCGCGACGTAGGTTTTGACGGAACGGCGATCGCCGTCGAACCGCCCATGGCCGCGGGGCGCACTGACCGAAAACTGAGCCCGCCCGCGCCGGTGGCATTGGTAGGAGGAACGGTGCATCCCATCGCCGGGCCATCGCTTCCCGAGACAACCTTGGTTATGGCGGATGGACGGATCGCCGCGATTGGGAAGCGTCCCGAACTTCCGGCAGGCACGCGAATCCTCGATGTCACCGGCCGCCATCTCTATCCCGGGTTGTTCGACGCGTCGACGAATCTGGGATTGAGCGAGATCGGATCGTTGCCGGAAACGATCGACGAAACCGAGATTGGCGAAATCAATCCCCATGTGAGGGCGATTGCCGCATTCAATACGGCCAGCCGATCGATTCCGTTAGCGCGGTCCAGCGGCGTGTTGTTCGCCTTGTCCGCGCCGTCTGGCGCATTGCTTCCCGGGCGGTCGGCGATTGTGCGGATGGATGGCGAGACGGCGGCGGACATGGCGGTCGTTGCCGATGCGGCGCTGCATGTCGAATGGCCCTCGATGCGGGCCGAAGCGGAGTGGCTAGCGGATCGACCCGTTGCCGAACAAGTTGCGGGCAACGCCCAGCGGTTGACGGTGTTGAAGTCGGCGTTCGAACAGGCCGAAGCGTATTCGCGAGCGCGGCGTAACGTTGGCAGTCGCCATCCGTTCGATCCGCGGTGGGAAGCTTTGCTGCCGGCGCTGGAAAAACGCCAATCCGTGATTGTCCAAGCGGAAGAACTGGCCGAGATCCGCGCAGCGGCCGCTTTCTGTGAATCACGCGGTTTACGAATGATTCTGCTCGGAGGCTACGATGCCCCGCGCTGCGC
>JBIKVL010000349.1:0-5425 GCA_044356875.1 Pirellulaceae bacterium
AGCGGCGCGACGCTCGCCCAAGTCCTCCTGCTGGCCAATTCGGATGAAATCGAAAACAAACTCGCGGCGGGCGAAGGTCGGATCGCGCGGTTGATCGCGGCGAAAAAGTCCGACCGGGAAATCGTCGATGATCTCTATTTGGCGGCGCTCGGCCGGTTCCCGCGAGCCGACGAATTGGAGACCGCCCTGCCTTACGTCGCCGAGTCGAAAGACCGCGCGGCGGCTTGGCAAGACCTGCTGTGGACGTTGCTCAACACCCGCGAATTCATGTTCAATCATTAGAGGACAGAGGAGCCGTCGCCATGATCGAAATTCAAGGACGCAGCACGCGAACGTGCGACGGCGTGACCCGCCGTGGTTTTCTGCGGATCGGCAGTCTCGGCGTGGGTGGGATCGGACTGAACGCGCTGGCGCTGCCCGATCTGTTGCGGCTCCGCGCCCTGGGCGCGGCTCCGAACAACCGCAAAGCGGTGATCCTCATCTGGCAAGCGGGCGGCCCGAGCCATTTGGACATGTACGATTTGAAGCCGGACGCGCCCGCCGAGTTCCGCGGCGAATTCCGTCCGATCGCGACGAATGTCGCGGGCGTGGACATCAGCGAGCATTTGCCGCTGCAGGCGCGGATTATGGACAAGCTGGCGATCGTGCGGTCGGGTTGCCACACGAACGCCGGGCATGGCATGGGTTCGCAGTGGATGCTCACCGGCTGGCAACCGACGATCGAGGTCAACGACAACATTTACCCGTGCATCGGTTCGGTCGCCGCGCGGATGAAGGGACCGAACGAACCGGGCATGCCAGCCTACGTCAACTTGCCTCGTCCACTGGGGCTGGGCAAGGCGGCGTACCTAGGCGCGTCGTTCAACCCGTTCTCGCCTGATAGCGATCCCAATTCGGACGGATTCCAGGTCCGCAATCTCAAGTTGAGCGGGCGAGTCGATCTTGCTCGCTTGGACCGCCGCGAACAACTGCTTCGCCGCTTGGATGGCATTCGCCGCGATGTCGACACGAAGGGGGACATCCTGGGCATCGACAAGTTCTATCGCGACGCTCTGGAGATGGTCACCAACGACAAGGCGCAGCAGGCGTTCAACGTGCAGTCGGAACCGGCCAAGCTACGGGACGAGTATGGCCGCAACGACTTGGGGCAAAGCTGCCTGCTCGCGCGGCGGCTCGTCGAAGCCGGAGTGACCTTTGTGGCCATTCAAGCGGGCGGAGGCTGGGACACCCACGGCGACAACTTCAAACAACTGAAAGACAATCTGCTGCCGAAGTACGATCGCGCGGTTTCAGCGCTCGTGACCGACCTGTATGACCGTGGCCTGCAAAACGACGTGCTCGTTATGGCGATGGGCGAATTCGGACGCACCCCGCGAATCAACGGCGGTGCGGGCCGCGACCACTGGCCGCAGGCGATGTCGGTGTTGTACGCCGGTGGCGGCCTGCGAATGGGGCAAGCGATCGGCACCACGAACGACAAGGCCGAGTACCCGACGTCGAAGCCGGCGACTCCAGGTTGCCTGCTGTCGACCATGTATCGCGTGCTCGGTGTCGATCATCGCCATGTATTCCACGATCAGGCTAATCGTCCGCTGCCGATCCTCGCCGAAGGCCAGCCGATCGAGGACTTGATTTAGGTTCCAGACTCGCCGATCACCGCGCAACGAAAGCGGCCATGACCATGCTTCCATTCCGCTTCCGTCGGCGATTGTCTCCCGTTTGTCGCTTGGCCCGTGGCGCCGTGATGGCGTCGGCTGCGGTCGCGTTGATGTTCCTGGCCGCGGGTCCGCCTCGCGAGGTCCGGGGCGAGTTGCCGATGCCGCGCTTCGATCGCTTGCTGCCGCTCGGCGCAATCGCTGGCACGGCGGTCGAGGTCGAAGTCGCGGGGGCCGACCTCGAAGACGCCAAGACACTGGTCTTCGATCACGCGGGCCTGTCCGCAACGCCCGTCGAAGGCAAGGACCGCCGTTTCAAAGTGGCGATCGCGCCGGAAACGCCCGCGGGCACCTACGACGCTTGGCTGGTGGGCCGCTACGGCGTCAGCAGTCCGCGGCTTTTCTATGTGGCTCGCGACCTGGTGGCGGTCGCGGAAGTGGAACCGAACAACAGCGACGACAAAGCGCAGTCGATTCAGGTCAACTCGCTGGTGCAAGGCGCTTCGGATCAGAATGACCAGGATCTGTTCCGGTTCACCGCGAAGGCGGGCCAGCGATTGGTTGTGCGAACGCTAGCCAGCAAGCTTGATTCGCTGATGGACCCCACGTTGTCGTTGTCGAGCGCCGCGGGGCAATTGTTGGCGAGCAACGGCGACTACTTTGGTCGCGACGCGCTGATCGATTTCGTGGTTCCGGCGGACGGCGATTACGTGGTCGCGGTGAGCGACCTTTCGTTTCGCGGCGGTCATCCGTATCTCTTGTCCGTGTCGGATGGTGCTCAGTTGGAAAATGTTTCGCCGCGGGCGATTCGCGCGGGCCAGGCGACCGAGTTGCGATTCTTTGGCCGCAATCTCGGCGCGGAGGCGGTAGCGAGCCAACTGCGCGTCGGCGACTTGCCGCTCGACGAGCTGACGCGCGCCGTCACGCCGCCTACCGACGTCGCCGCGCTCCGGGCGTTTCGTTTTCTCGAACATCCCACCGACCACACGACGCTTCCGACGGCCGCCACCGACACGCTGGTCGGTTTCCAGGTCCGGGCCGGGCTGCCAGCTGAACAGGGACCGGCGGTTCCCGTGCTCGTGACCGACCACGAAGTGGTGTTGGAACGCGAGCCGAACGATACGCCCGAGCAAGCGCAACCGCTCACGCTTCCCGCGGTCGTGAGTGCCCGCTTCGATGCGTCCCGCGACGGCGACTATTACGAATTGGAAGTCGCGGAAGCCGGCTCGTATTCGATCGATGTCTACTGCGAGCGGCTCGGGGGACGGGCGGACGCTTATGTCGCGGTGTTGGACGATCTGGGAAACCGGGTGATCGAGCTGGACGATTACGGCCACCGAGTCAACGCGTTCGATGGCCATCTCCGCGACCCGTCGGGCCAAGCCAGTTTAGCCGCGAAGAAGAAGTACCGTTTGCTGGTTCAGGACCGCTATCGGCGGGGCGGTGCCCGATACCAATACGTGCTCTCCGTCCGCAAGCCAACCCCGGACTTTTTTGTCGCGGCGATTCATCGCCAGAATCCGGGCCCCGGCGGCACGACCGTCGGCCGCGGCGGCGCGACATATCTCGATCTGATCGTCCATGCGACCGATGGTTTCACGGGGCCCGTCTCGATTGTGGCGGATAATCCTCCGCCGGGAATCGTCGTCGAACCGGCCGTGATCCACGGCAATTCGGGGCAAGTGGTGGTGCGAGCCGATGCCAACGCCCAGGACGCCATGCATTGGTTGACGCTCATCGCCACAGGCGCCCGCGACGGCGAGACGCTCCGCCGGGAAGTGCGACCCTATGTCCGCGTCTCGAACGACGCGAACTACAGTTCGAGTCGGCCGACGCGGCGGCTGCCGATCGCGGTTCGCGATGTCGCGCCGTTCGCGGTGCGAGGCGCGTCGCCGGAGCCGATCGCCGTGCAAGCCGGCCAGAAAGTCGACGTGAAGTTGTTGTTGGAAAGGCGCTGGGCGGACGCCAAGAACGCGGTGACCGTCCAGCCACTCGCCTTTCCCGGAAACTTCAAGCTGGGAAATCAGGAGTTCAAGCCGGACGTGGGCGAATTGACGGCGACTCTGGAAGTGGCCGCCAGTACGCGTCCAGGCGACTACGTGTTGGTGTTGCTCTGCCAGTCCCAAGTTCCGTTTTCGAAAGAGGCCGCTGCCTCTGCGACTGCCGCGGCTGCCGCTGGCACCGCTGCTGCGGCGGCCACTGCCGCCAGCGCGAAGCCGAACACGCTGGTCGCATTGCCGAGTTTTCCGCTCCGGCTGACTGTGACTCCCTCTCCGAAACCATGACCGCGCCGCCTACTCATCATCACCCCGCAGTCGTCGCCAACGCCACTTCCGGTCCACGTCCGTCCCGTTGCGTGTTGCTGGTCGACTTGGACAACTGTCCGACCGAGTTGCCGATCGTGGCCAACGATTGTCTGCATTTCGCTCGGGTGATCGCTTGCCACGGCGTGATTGAACCCCGAGTGTCGTTGTCGACGGCAGAGAAACTTGCGAGCCCGATCGCGACAGGGAGACTGCAGATTCTGCGGATGAAGCGGGCTGGCCGCAACGCCGCCGACTTCGGCCTCGCCTTCTACGCCGGCCGACTGATCGAGACGGAACCCGATACGACCATGTTCGTGATCCTCTCGAAGGATGCCGACCTCGACCATGTCGTGGAGCTGATCCAAGCGTTGGACCGACCGGCGTGTCGAGTTGCCACGCTGGAGGCGGCTTGTAGCGTGGCAGTGTCCGCGGCGGAGGGTTCGCCGCCAGACTTGGAGAACGCGAGCTCAACGGGGGACATTGCTGGCCATCCGAAGAGCGTGAAAACGCCAGCCGCTTTAAAGTCGATTCCCACAGTGCAGGACGAGGAGATCATGGAATTGACGGAGGACTATGCGGCGCATTTGGCGATGCACCCTCGTTCGCGTCCCGCCCGCCGCAAAACGTTGGTCCGCTCGATTGCGAGCGAATTGCGAATCAAAAAGGATCGCAGCCTTCCCGAGCAAATCGCCAATAGACTCGAAACGGCCGGCTATCTCCGCTTTAACGCACAGGGGCAAATCCAGTACTTCGAGGAAGCGCTCCTTGGAAACGGTTCTGGGAACGACAGCGGCGCGGAACACGAAGGCGCGGAACACGAAGGCGCGCGCGTGATCGATTTCGCGCATCGCGAATGCAGCGGCGATGAGCACCGCTTGCATGGCGACGCTTACGAAGCGCAACCCGGTGGGGAGCTGTGCGACGACGACTTTGGATTCGTGTACGAGTCGGAAATGGACCCCGAGCCGTCCGATTTGTTCGCCTTGCCGTCGAGCTTCGACGATGGCGCTCCGATTTGACCCCATGGCGTTTGGGGGGAACGATTAGGCCACAGTTCATGAGCGAATCGCCGGCGACGCTCACACGGCCCCTGATTGGCCTCGCGAGCGCGCCGTGGCAACTGTTGGCGCTGCGAGTCGCGGACCGGTTGGGAAAAGGCGTGCGTGCGGCTCCCCGCGACGCGCTGATCGCCGAGTCGACTTCGAAGGACCAACTCGGGCGCGCTTTTGGCTATCACCGTTCGATGGACCATTTGGGCGCGGCGATCGGGCCGTTGCTGGCGAGTCTGTTCCTGTGGTGGCAACCGACGGGTATCCGCTGGTTGTTCGCGTTGACCCTGATACCGGGAATTTCGGTGCTTCTGACTTTGGTCTTCGGCGTGCGTGGGGCGGCGGACGATTCTTCGGCACAGTCTCCGGCACAGTCGTTGCCACAGTCTTCGCCGAATGCGTCAAATGCGCCGAA
>JBIKVL010000350.1:0-5424 GCA_044356875.1 Pirellulaceae bacterium
GCCGCCAGTGTTCGCCACGCCGCCAGTGTTCGCCACGCCGCCAGTGTTCGCCACGCCGCCAGTGTTCGCCACGCCGCCAGTGTTCCCGGCACCAACAGTGTTCCCGGCACCAACAAATGGCACGGTGATCTGGGTACCGCATTTCGCGCAGGGACCCGTCTGACCGGCGTACTTTTCGTCGACCATCGTCGAGTGGCCGCACTGCGGACAGCGAAACGGGATCGGCATAGTGACTCACTCCGAAAAGGCGCCGCACACCCCAACGCCTGGGACTCGTCATGGAGGGCACCAGGCCATCGACCACCGCTCGGCGGATCACTCGACCGATCGTGGACCGGTCGTGAACCGTTCAACCGATCGCGTTACTCGAAGTCGGCGCTCTTGAGCGGGAACTGGCGGTGGGGAGCGGTCGACTTCGGGCTGTCCGTCGTCAGCAGCTGCTGGTACACGCGGTACTCGATGTTGTCCCGGATGAACGCGGTGTGCCGATCGGCGAACACCGCGACAACGCCGCCCGAGTGGGCGCTCGACGGATGCACGTCGTTCTGTGTCATCGTCGACCAGGAGGTGGTCGTCTTCTTGTTGCCATTGATCTTGGCGTTGGTCGGGGTGAGCGTCGGAGCTGGCATACCCGCGTCGACGCCGGTGGTCGGCGTATCCGAGTAGTACATGAAGCACATCAGGTTCGAACCGTTCGTGTAGATGCCGTTCGCGTACTTGTTGTCGATTCCGCCGTACGACCACAGCCCCGCGAGCAGGCTTTCCGAGTAGAGCAAGGTGTTGCTGGCGCCGTCCTTCAGGTTTGACATGTTCATGCGGCCGGCGGCGATCGGTTGATTGCCGAGCGGCGCGGTAACGGGAACGCCATTGACGAACACGCCATTGAAGGCGCCCTCGACGTGCGGCGCGGTGAGCGTGGCGGGCAGGTAGCCGGCGTTCGCCACGTACGAGTTATGCGCGGATTGATCGTCAGGCGGCGGATCGCTCGGGCAGCGGAATCCCTTCACATATGGTCGCAAACGCGCATCGGTGATGAGCACCGAGGTATCGTTCCACAGATCGTAGACACCCGACTGGTCCAGGTTCGGCAGCAGCATCGTGACCCATGACGCTTCCTTGCCCGCGAGCGCCTCGCGATATCCGGGGAAGCGGCTACGGTTGGTCTCGAACACCAACGTCGCCGCTCCCATCTGGGAGAGCTGATTGGTGCATTGGGTCCGCCGAGCCGACTCGCGAGCGGCCTGAACGGCCGGCATGAGCAGACCGGCCAACACGCCAATGATCGCGATGACCACAAGCAGTTCGACGAGGGTGAAACCTCGGCGAAGACGACGTTGCTGCGACATAACCACTCTCCTGCTGGCACGGTGGCGACAAGCATCCGGCGGGAAGTTCTCCCGCAAGGTAGACAAGACTAGGGCTTGTGGGATTTTCGCAGAATGTCCAAGCTGAGTCCAGTTCTTCGGAAAAAATCCCCGCCCTGCGGACCAGCCCTTGGAGCGACCCCATGCCCGCCACCATCGGAATCCTGTTGAGCGGCGGACTCGACAGCGCCATCCTGCTCGCCAAACTGCTCGCCGATGGCCATTCCGTGCAACCGTTCTACGTTCACTTCGGACTGAGTTGGGAGGTCTGCGAACGACGCGGAGCCGAACTGTTTTGGAGGCAACTCGCGGCCGGTGGCCCTAGCGGCGTCGGCGAGCGGCTGGCGCCCATCGTCGATCTGGAGCTGCCCGTCACCGACCTGTACGGCGAACACTGGAGCGTCACCGGGGCGAACGTGCCCGGATTCCACTCGCCCGACGAGGCTGTCTTTCTGCCTGGCCGCAACCCGTTGCTGCTCGTCAAAACCGCCGTCTGGTGCCAGATGAACGGCATTGAGGAACTGGCACTCGCGCCGCTCGCCCAAAACCCGTTCGGCGACGCGAGCGAAGCGTTCTTCGATTCGTTCGCCCATACCCTCTCGTTGGCCATGTCGAAGCCGCTCCGCATCGTCCGGCCATTCCTCCATTGCTCGAAAACCGAGGTCATGCGGCTCGGACGGGATTTGCCACTGGAACTGACCTTTTCCTGCATCCGGCCTGTTCGCGACCAACACTGCGGCGATTGCAACAAATGCGCCGAACGGCAACTCGCCTTCCGCAACGCCGGCCTCGCCGACCGCACCCCCTACGCCCGTGGCCGGTGATTGGTGATTGGTGATTGGTGGTCGGTGGTTGGTGGTCGGTGATTGGTGGTCGGTGATTGGTGGTTGGTGGTCGGTGACTGGTCACTGGTCACTGGCGTACAGTAAATGATCGATCATCCACCGACATATCGACAACTGACAACCAACCACTAACCACCAGCAACCAGCAACCAGCAACTGACAACTGACAACTGACAACTGACAACTGACAACTGACAGAGGAGCGACAAAGATGTTTCGCGTCACCCGCCAGATTGACTTCTGCTACGGCCACCGATTGCTCAATTACGACGGCAAATGCCGTTTTTTGCACGGGCACAATGGCCGAGCGGAGATCGTCATTGAAGCCGACTCGCTTGATAACCGCGGCATGGTGCTCGACTTCTCCGACATCAAACGCGTGGTCAGCCGCTGGATCGACGATACGCTCGACCACCGCATGTTGCTCCATCGCGACGATCCCGCCGTGGCGATGCTCCAGGAGATGGGCGAGCCGTTGTTTTTAATGGACAACAACCCGACAGCGGAAAACATCGTGAAGCTGATTTACGAGTTCACCGCCAATCACGGTTTTCCGATCGTCGAAGCGCGGCTCTGGGAAACGCCGAACTGTTTCGCGACCTACCGCAAGTAGCGAGTCACTTCGGCATGAACGCGGGGCGAGGCGACCGTCCCGTGGCGAACCAACCCTGTGGCGAACCAACCCCGTGGCGAACCAACAAAAAAGTCCGGGCGGCCGTTGCCGGCCGCTCCGGACCTCGTCCCCCCCAGGGATTGATCCTCGACAGAACCAAAGATGCGATCGCGGATGCAGAGTGGACGGATGCGAGGCGGTTCGGGGGCGACAGGGAGAGTGTATCGGCAGCGCAAGTCGCTGACTTTGACGATTTCGACGCCTCAATCGACCTTGGCAAAGGCAGCGACTTTGAGGACTATGGCTCAACAAGCTGTAGCGATAATGCCGATTTTAACGGCAGCTTCGGATCACACCCCGAGAAAGGATGCTCCCGGTGTCCCGCCACGACCGCTCCACCGCGTCCCCCCATCGCCTTTCCCTGATCGCGATCCTTGGCAACCTGGGCTGGCCCTTGTTGCTTGGGTTGGCCGCGACGAGCCTGTTCTTCGCGTTGGTCTATCGTGGGCCGTTGAACACGCCCACGATGCACCGCTACTTCGCGTCGCATCCGGTCACCTTCTTCGAGACGGGCCTGTTCTTCGTCGGGCTTGCCGCGCTGGGATTGAAACTGGTGGAGGTGACGAGCCAATTCATCGGGCTTCGCAGCGTGCGGCTTGGGGAAACGCCGGAGGGAGGCAACGCGATCAACGACTGCGCTGGCCTCCGCGCGGAACTTGACCAGCTACCGGCCGCCGCCCAACGTTCCCACCTTACCCGCCGACTTCGCGACGCGCTCGACCATATCTCCCGCACCGGCACGGCCGGGCAGTTGGGCGACGAGCTGAAATACCTGGCGGACGTGGAGAACGCGCGGCAGCAGGAAAGCTATGGACTCGTGCGGATCGTCATCTGGGCGACTCCGATGCTCGGCTTTCTCGGCACCGTCATGGGCATCACCGAGGCCCTCGGGGATCTGAGCGCGAACGCCAAGCTGCTCGCGACCTCGATCGATACCGCCATCCAAGGACTGCTCGGCGGGCTCTACGTCGCCTTCGACACCACGGCGCTGGCGCTCACGCTGTCGATGATCTTGATGTTCATACAGTTCATGATCGACCGCGTCGAACAACAGTTGCTCACGGCGGTCGACGGTCGAGCGAACGAAGCGTTGATGGGGCGTTTCCAAGGGACTTCGACCAGCACCGATCCAGCGGTGGCGGCGATCGAGCGGGTCGCGCACGCGATGCTCCGCGCCACCGAACAGTTGGTGCAAAGGCAGGCGCAGGTTTGGCAGGGCACGATCGAGTCGGCTCACCAGGAATGGCAGGGACTGTACGACACGGCGGGCGAACAGCTTCGAGCGACGCTTGCCGCCGCCATGGGCGACGCGGTCCGCGATTCCCTCCGCGTCCACTCGGAACAGATCGCGTCGCTGGACGCCGCCTTCGCCCGGCCGCTCGTCGAACAGTGGGAGAAGGTCGAGCAAGGACTGGATCGGCAAACCGAGAAGCTCCGCGAACATGCGGCGCAGCTCCAAGGACAAACCGAGATCCTCGCGCAGGCGGTCACCGCCACGGGCGACGTGCTGCGGCTGGAAAAGGCGCTCAACGGCAACCTCGCGGCGCTCGCCGAATCGCGGAACTTCGAGGACACCGTCATGAGCTTGTCCGCCGCGATCCATCTGTTGACGACGCGGCTCGGCAAGTCGGCTGACGCGTCGAGTCCTGTCGAACTGGCTGGCAACGTGGAAAAACAGGCCCTGCGAGGCAAGGCGGCATGAGACGCCCCGTCTTTCGACGCAGCGCCCAAGGCATGGCGCTGTTTCCGTTCCTCGCTGTGCTCATCTGCACGATGGGTTCGCTCATCGTGCTCCTGGTGCTCGTGCTACAGCAGTCGCGGAAACAGGCCGACACGGCGCGCGAGCAACAGGCGGCCGCGGCCCGTGCCGAGGAGGCGCGGCAGGAGGAAGCCCGCGCCGAAGAGCGGCGGCGGCAGCGCGAAGCGATCGAAGACTACGACTGGAAGCGTGAAGTGCTTGAGTCGCAGCGGGGCGGGCAACTCGAGAAGCTGGCCTCGCAACGCAACGAGCTCAGCCACCTTGAAGACCACTTGCGCCGCCTTCAAGACGATTTCAATCGCCTTCGCGCCGAAGCCCAGGCGATCGAAAAGCTGGCCCAAGACCAATCCGTCACGTCGCAGGCCAACGCCGCCAAGCTCGACAAGCTGAAAGCCGACATCGAGGCTAAGAAGGCCGAGCTCGACGCCACCCGCAAAAAACTCGCCGCCAAACCGGCTTCCTACGCGATCATTCCGCACGTTGGAAAAAACGGCACTCGCCGCCGTCCGATTTACATCGAATGCGCCGAGGAGGGAATCATCCTGCATCCGGAGGGCGTCGTGTTCCTGCCCGCCGATTTCGAAGGACCGCTCGGACCCGGCAACCCGCTCGATGCCGCCCTGCGCACGGTCCGCGAACACTGGATGAGCCAACCGGCCGCCCAACGCGACGCGGAACCGTACCCGCTGCTGCTCGTCCGACCCAACGGCGCCGTTGCCTACTCGCTGGCCCGCGCCGCGATGAAATCGTGGGAGGAGGAATTCGGCTACGAACTGATCGAAG
>JBIKVL010000351.1:0-5423 GCA_044356875.1 Pirellulaceae bacterium
ACGGAGTTGCGGAGCTACGGAGGCATAGAGCCACAGAGGCACGGAGTTGCAGGCGAACGAAAGAACGACGTCATTCGTCTTCAAGCGAATAGGAACGTCCCCAGCGCCCCCCCGGTGACTTTGATGGTTCGATGGAGGGCGGCGGAACTGCCGGTCTCGAATCGTGCGAACCCGCACGGGGAGGCGCTCTCCGGAGCGCGCGGTTGGAATCCGCGACCGCGCCGCTCGACGGCGGCACGGTTCCTTGCGAGCGGACCGTTACGAGTGGTAGCGGTGAGCTAACGAATCAGGAGACGCGACCATGAGCACCGCGACCGGTTTATCCTTGTTGATCGTGGACGACGACGCGGAGTTCCGCGGGCTGCTTGCCCGCCGCTTCTCCCAGCGTGGCTGCCACGTCGAGGAAGCGGGAAGTGGCGAACAGGCGTTGGACGCGCTGCAGCGTCGCGAGTTCGATGTCGCGTTGTTCGACATGATGATGCCCGGCATGTCCGGCCTCGCGCTGCTCGAAACGCTCAAAGCCCAGAAGTCCGAGTGCGAAGTGATCATGCTCACCGGCCAGGCGACCGTCGAGTCGGCGGTGGCGGCGATGAAGGCGGGCGCTTACGACTACCTCACCAAACCGTTCCCCCTCCGCGATCTCGAACTGCTTGTCGAAAAGGCGCGCGACCACCGCCGGCTCGCGAAGGAAAACCAGCAGCTCCGCCAATTACTCGCCCGCAGCCAATCCGGGCAGGAACTGATCGGCGAGTCGACTGCCATGTTGGAGGTCTACCGTCTGATCGAGCGGGCTGGCCCCAGCGAACGCGCGATTTTGATCCAAGGCGAAAGCGGCACCGGTAAAGAGCTCGTCGCCCGCGCCCTGCATCGACGCAGTCCGCGGCACGACAAACCGATGGTCATCATCAACTGCGCCGCGTTGCCGGAAACGCTGCTCGAAAGCGAACTCTTCGGACACGAAAAGGGCGCGTTCACCGGCGCGGTGAGTTCCAAGCCGGGGCTCTTCGAAGTGGCTGACGGCGGCACGCTGTTCATCGACGAAATCGGCGAAATGCCCGGTTCCCTCCAGGCGAAACTCCTGCGAGTGCTCGAAGACGGCTCGCTCCGCCGCATCGGTTCGATCAAGGAACGCCGCGTGCATGTCCGGTTGCTCGCCGCCACCAACCGCAATCTTTCCGCCGAGGTGGCGGCTGGCCGGTTTCGCGAAGACCTGTTCTATCGCATCAATGTGATGTCGCTGGAACTGCCGCCGCTGCGGGAACGTGGCGGCGACATCCCGCTGCTTATCGATCATTTCCTCGGCCCCGATTGGGAGATCGACGACGATGCCTTGACCGCGCTCGAACGATACCACTGGCCGGGCAACGTCCGCCAACTGATCAACGCCCTCGAACGGGCCAAAATCATGGCGGACGACCAGTTGATTCGGCGGCAAGACCTGCCCCGCGAAGTCCAATCGCGGGACGGCAAACCACCACCCGCTCCCGAACCGCCGCTCGGCGACGATCTGGCGTCGATCGAACGCGGCAAGGTCGTCGAGGTCTTGCGGCGGATGAGCGGCAACAAGACCCGCGCGGCGAAAGCCCTCGGCATCGATCGCCGCAAACTCTACCGGCTCGTCGAAAAGTATTCGATCCAAACCGCCGAGATCCGCGGCGAAGGCGACCCCACCGCCAGCTAGCGGGCCGATCGTTTTAGCGGCGCGGCGTAAGCCGCTCCGCTAAATCGTTTACCGCCGAGCCGTAGGCGACGGCTGGGCCGCAAAGCGAGAGCGCCGCCACGGAGCGATTTCGCGACGCCAACGTGTTTGGCATCGGGGCCACACGCATTCGCACCGCTTCCGGGCGGCTTACGCCGGGGCGACCGAAAAATAACGTCCCCAAAGAGAAGCGGCGAATTGCGCGATTGAGACGGAGCCGCCAGTCAAATCTGCCCTTTCGGGGCATGGTGGCCACTTCGGCGCTTGGCCCAAGCGGTGCGATCGTCCAAACGCCCCTTCAGGGCGACGGACATGCGGGGTTGGCCGTTTACCCAGGGCGGCGCTCCTCGGCTGCGCCTCGTCGCTCTGCCCTGGGCTATCCTGTTTTGCCCCTTCGGGGCGATCGGAAAAAGGCACCCGGATCGAATACGTGCCGTCGCCTACGGCTCGGCGGCAAACGAGTAAGCGGAGCGGCGTAAGCCGCCCGGCCCGCGACGCCGCGCGATGTTCACGGCGAACCGATGTGTTGACGCCAACGTTTTTTGCGCCAACGTTTCTGGCTCCATGGCCACACGCGTTCGCACCGCTGCCGGGCGGCTTACGCCGCGCCGCTAAAAAATGAGCGATTTAGAACCACAGCAGATACACGCCAAAGATCAGTCCGATGCCGATCAGATTGAGGTACCAGCCGGCACGGATCATTTGAGCAATCGTGATTCTGCCCGAGGCGAACACGATCGCGTTGGGCGGCGTTCCCACCGGCAACATGAACGCGCAGCTGGCGGCGAGCGTCGCGGGCACCATCAACGCGAGCGGCGGGACATCGCACGCTTGCGACACGCTATGCAAAATAGGCAGGAACGCCAGCAGCGTCGGCGTGTTGCTCGTCAATTCCGTCGTGTAAATCACCAGCGTGATCGAGGCGAGCACGATGAGTGCGGGCGGGAGACTCTGCAGGGCCGACAGATGCCCTCCCAGCCATTCCGTCAAGCCGCTGTTCATCATGCCCGCATTGAATGCGAAGCCGCCACCAAACAGCAAAATGATCGACCAGGGGACTTTCGCGAACACGCCGCTGTCGAGCGCGTGGATGCGCCGGACCGGATCGACCGGAATCAAAAACAACGCGATCGCCCCGGCCATCGCGATCACCGGGTCTTCCAATCGAGCGACCCACGGCACCCGCGTCACCAATGGCTCCCAGTTCGACAACGGTTCGCGGCAGATCCAGGCCAGGGCGGTCGACACGAACACCGTCAAGACGATCGCTTCGCCACGGGACAGCGGCCCCAGCTTGCGCAGCTCGGCCGCGATCAATTCCCGCCCGCCCGGCAGATCGCTGACACGGATCGGAAACAGCCACTTCGTCAACAACAACCACGTCAGGAACTCGAACACGACCACCAGCGGAATGGCCATCGCCATCCATTCGCCAAAGCCGATCTTCAGCCCCTGCTTCTCCACGAAGCCCACCAACGCGACATTCGTGGGCGTGCCGATCAGCGTGCCCAATCCGCCTACGCTCGCCGAATACGCGATTCCCAACATGAGACAGGTGGCGAACGCTTGGGGCGCTCGAGCCAAATCGGCGCGCGTCGCCGTTGCGGCTGCGTCCGAGCCGCTCGAATCCCCAGAGGACTCGGACAACAACCGCAGGCGGTCGCCGAGCAGCTTCGACAAACTCAACCCGATCGGCAGCATCATCGCGGCGGTCGCCGTGTTGCTGATCCACATGCTGGTCGCGGCGGTCGCCAGCATCACGCCGCCGACCAGCCGGTCCGGTCGAGTCCCCACCGCCAACACCGTCAGCAACGCGATCCTACGATGCAAATTCCACCGCTCGACCGCCAACGCGATCAAGAACCCGCCGAGAAACAGAAAGATGTTCTTTTCAGCGTATTGGCTGGCCGTTTCGGGCAGCTTGAGCACATCGCCAAGCGGAAAGAGCACCAGCGGCAGCAAGGCGGTGACGGCGAGCGGCACGGCCTCCGTCATCCACCAACAGGCCATCAGCGCGCCAATGGAGGCCGCCACCCGCGCCTCGCGCTGCAGATCGGTCGCCCAGGTGCTCAACGCCAAGTAGATCGCCAGCGCCGCCACCGGTCCCGCGATCCGGCCCATTTGTTGGACACGCACCGCCGCCGGCGATTGAGCGGCTCCGTCATCGCGGTCGTCGGGCACGGCGTTGACGGGCTCGCTGTTGACAGGCTCGCTGTTGACAGGCTCGCTGTTGACGGGCTCGCCATTAACAGGCTCGCTGTTGACGGGCTCGCGGCGATTTGGCTCGGTCGACGGTTTTCGAGACTTACGCGCCATGACCGCATGCCCTAGCGAACGCGCCGAGCCGCTTGCACCAACGCGGCCGTGAAGCCGAGCAAGTCCTGGCGTTCACGGCAGTGCGTTTGGACGCGATCGTATTTTCCCGCCCGTTCGGCCAAGTCGAGCAGAGTGGGCGCGATGCCGACACCTTGTTGGCCCGCCGGCATCAGCCGCAGCGATTCGTCGATCGCCGTCGCCGGCTGGCCGCACCGCGCCAACAGGTCGACGTAGACTTCGATCGGAACCGTTCCCACTTGCTGCAAATCGGCCGATTCGGCGCGCTGCCGGAAGTAGGCCAGCGATTCCTCGACGCGTTCCCCCAACAACGCGGCAAAGAACAGCGCGTGGGCCGGATAGTTTTCGGTGAACGGTTCGTCGCCCGGATATTGGAACTGCGAGTGCAGGCGACGGCCGTATTCGGTCAGGTCGAGCGCCAACCGCAGGACGGCCGGCGTTTCACTCAGCCGCGCGAAGCGAACGACGGACGACAAGTGCGTGGTGTCGACGTGGTACGTCATTTCCTGGAACAGCCAGGGACGGTCGGCGACGAGCCCCGCGAGCGTCGTTTCAGCCGGCGCCGCCCCTTCCTGCCGACCGATGTCGGTTCGGAGGTTGGCGAACAGTTCGGCATGGAGATGCTCGACCAACAGCGCGGTGGCCGCCTGTTGATCCGCGCGGCTTTGACGCGGAATCTCGCCCTCGAACGTGGTGATCGCATTGCAGGTGCCGTAATTCTTCAGCACTAGGCCAAAACCGCGAGCGACATCGACGCCCTCGCGGAGACAGACCTCGATCAGCTCCTCCATGTTGTCTTCGTCCGGCTCGATGGTCGACAACATGTGGGCGGCCGCTTTCTTGTCCCCGACCGGCCGCAAGTACATCCACCCCTCCCGGACCCGTCCCTGATTCATCAGCAGCGTGCCGACTTCGCGGCAAGCCTCGATCAGTCCGTCCTCCAGCTTCACCCGCTGGGATTCGTCGAGCTCATCGGAACCGTCGCCATACAGCAGCGGCAAGCCGATCCGATGCCGCACCCGCATCTTGAGCGCTTCGAACAGTTCGTGATGCTTCTTCCCGGCTCGCAATTGTTCGCACAAGGCCTCCAACGCGCCGGCCACTCCGCCGGCCGTCCAAGCCGCCTCGATCCGCTCGAAATCCGCATTCGCCATCGCTCGCCGCTCCTGGTGTTTTGCCGACCGCATCGCCCGCATCGAATCGCTCGAACCGCATCGCCCGAACCGCATTGCTCGAATTGCATTGCTCGATTCGCCGCGTGTCGAATCGCCGTTCGTCGCATCGAAGCCCTGGGATGCCCGCGAATGTAGGCGATTGGCGACCCGGGTTGTAGTCCCGACCTGGCGAGCGTGGCGTGTCGGAACGCGTGCGCCGCGAATTCCCCCTAACT
>JBIKVL010000352.1:0-5412 GCA_044356875.1 Pirellulaceae bacterium
CGATCGGTCGGGAGCGACAATCCGTCCGCATCTTAAGCCGGGGCTTTCGCCACCGTGAAGACGAAACTCCCGCTCCGATAATCGCTGGCATTCAGCCGATCGTTCTCCACCTTGGAGGTTTATGACAGCGATACGGACAACCGCTCGGCGAGCTTTTCTTCGATCCGCCCCGAAGCCTTCGATGTTCACGAATCCGGTCGTCAAACCGCGTCGCATGGCCTGCACTTCGTCGAGTTCGAGTACTGGGATGACTGTCGATTCCCCGTAGCCGAATAAATGTTCTGGGAGGTTGGAGCGGTGGACGAGTGGATGCTTCAACTTCTCACGCTGCCGCCTGACTGCCGTGTGGACGGGACCGGGTTCGGCATCGAACCGTGAAGCTAGGAACTCGTCGGGGTGCCGCGACTCGAAGTTGTGACCTGCCAAGACGTCCGGCGGGAAGTCACTGAGGTTGAAGGTGACGATGACTGGCATTCGCATGAATGCGTTCCCGAAGAGCGGAATGTCGAGGAGGACGTAAGCCTTACCATCTTCACTGACGGCATAATCGTCACAACCGGCCAGCAATAGTCCATACATTGAGCTGGATCGTCAAGACCGCGTCATCCCATACGCTTGGACGTGCCGATCCTTCGCCCTGAACGCTGTTTTCTTGCCGTCTTGGTGCCTGGGGAGGTTCTCATCCGATGTTATCACCAGCTCGTTTTGCGCCCGCTGTCGGCCTCCTCTTGGTGGTCGCCGCAAGCGCGGCTGCGATGAGGGTAGTCGGCCAAGAGCCGACGGACTTGACATTCCCCCTGACGCAACTCGCCTCCCAACCCGTGACTGACATTGCCGGTTCCGACTCGCCGACTGTCGATGTCGGGAACGCGGAAGCTAAAACTCAGGCTCCGCCTCAGCCGTCGCCTTTTGGCGGACCGTTGTGCGAGCGAACGAAGCTGAGCGGGGATTGGTTTTGCCTGCGGCCGGCGCTCGCCAGTCATGGGATCACACTCGATCTCAGCACCACCCAGTTCTATCAAGGCGTGACCAGCGGCGGCCTGGAGCAGTCGTTTCCGTACGGCGGGCGTAACGACTACTTCGTGAACTTGGACGGCGAGAAGCTCGGACTGGGCCAAGGGTTGTTCGTTACCCTCCATGGGGAATCCAGATACGGCGAGTCAGCCAACTTTCTGACAGGGGCACTGATGCCCGCGAACACGATGCTTGTGGTGCCTCAGCCGAAAGGGTCGGTCACCGCGTTGACCGGCGTAAAGGTCACCCAGTTCTTGTCCGAAAACATGGTGGTCTACGCCGGGAAAATCAACACCTTCGACGACTTCAAGCAACCACTGACCGGCGCTGGCACTTTGAACGGTTTTCAAAACACCGCGTTGATGTTCAACCCCGTCTATGCCCGAACCGTACCGTACTCAACGCTCGGGGCGGGGTTCGCCTACCTCCACAACCACGAGCCGTTATTCGCGGCGGCCGTGTTCGACACCAACACCACGCCAACCGTGAGCGGGTTTGAGACGTTTTTCGACAACGGCGCAACGATTTTTTTGCAAGCGAATCTCCCCACCCAGTTCTTTGGACTCCCGGGCCACCAGGGTGTGACGGGAACGTACAGCAGCGGGACATACACGGAACTTTCGCCGTCCGCATATTTTAATCCGATCGAGGGATTGGTCATCGATTCCACCCGAAAAACCGGTTCGTGGTGCATGACCTACAACTTCGACCAAGCCCTCTATGTCTCACCGGACGACCCCCGACGCAAATGGGGCGTATTCGGCAACCTGGGACTCGCGGACGGCAACCCCAGTCCGATCCGGTGGTTTGCAAGTGCGGGGATCAGTGGCGCCAGCCCGATCGCGGGACGGAAAGCAGACTCGTTTGGTATCGGGTACTTCTACCTGGGCGTGAGCGACTCATTGAAGGACCTTGCCCCCGTTCTGCTTCCGCTCAAGGACGAACAGGGCGTGGAGTTGTACTACAACGTGGCAGTCACACCTTGGTGCCAAATCACCCCCGATCTCCAGGTGATTTCTCCGTTCCGCGATCGGGTGGACAGTTCACTTACCTTCGGTTTGCGGGCAAAGATCGACTTCTGACCACAATCAGACTGCCCAAGGGCGAATTGTTCGTCCCCGTGAATTCCAGTTCCATGAGCGGCAGGACAGGCTCAATCGTTCAATTGGCCCTTGATCGTGCGCTGGGTGACTTCCCAGACCGAACCAAGGTGGGCATGGTATTGTTCGGGCGTTAGCAGTAAGGCTCCGTCTCCCGCCATTTCAAAGAGCCAGCCGGCGCCATGCTTGTCGACATTGATCGCCGAAGGGTCGGCGAGCAACTCGGGATTGAAACGGAGCAGGGTGCCGGCGAGCGGCGCGTAGAGTGCGCTTTCCGCCTTTTTGCTCTCGATCTGGCCCATCTCCTGCCGGCAAGACAACGCGGCTCCCTCGTCGACGCTCCATTCTAGGAAATAGACATCCTGCAACAAACGGACCGCGTACGACGTGAAGCCGAACCGCCAACCACCCTCGATCGGCAGCGCCCACATGTGATTCTTGGCGTACAAGCGATCGACCGGCAGTTCCGCTTCGAACTTGCCCATCCAGAACACTAGCGGCTCGCTCATGTGTAGCGCACTCCGCGATGTTGCGGTTCGAAAAAGGGCGGCAGCAACGCGTCCACTCGCAGCAGACCTTCCCGAGTCAGCTCAACCCGGTCCGCGAGCAGCGTGGCATAGCCCTGCGCGACATAAGACTTCCAGACTTCGCTCCACTCCTGCAGGATTTCGACTCCGAACTTCCCGCGGAAATAGCCAGCATCCAAGTATCCGCGTTTCAGCTGCAAAATCAGTTCGCGGATGAGCAGTTGGTGCGGAGTAGGGCGGAGGGCCCGGCCCAGGGGCAATTCGCTCCGCTCCAATAGCGAGCCGATATAATCGTTCCACTCGGGCAGGTTCTGGTAATGAACACCCGAGATGTGGCCAAAACTGGCGATGCCCGTCGCCAGCAAGTCCGACCCGCGCCATAGGTTGTCGCGATAGCTGAAATTCACTTTGTTCGGATCGCGAACCATCGTGTAGGCGCTCGACACGTGGTATCCGGCCGCCGCCATTTCGCGAAACGCGTAGTCGACCCAGGCCCGCTTGGTTGGCCAATCGGCCACGGGCACCTCGACTTGATTCCCCAGAATGTCCTTCGAAAAGACCGTGTTGAACGGCAGCTCAAGCTGGTAAATCGTGACGCTATCGGGAGCCAGCTCGAGCGTCCGGCGGACACTGTCGCGCCAATTGTCCCACGTTTCGCCCACCATACCGGCGATCAGGTCGATGTTCACATTCGGAAAGGCGGCCGCTTTGATCCAGTCCCAAGCCCGATAGATTTCGGGTGCGAGATGAGCTCGCCCATTCTCTTCCAAAATGCGGTCGCTGAAGTTCTCAACGCCCAAGCTGAGACGCGTGACGCCCAGTTCGCGGAGCGCCTTCACCTTCGGCTCGGACAGCGTGCCCGGTTCGCACTCGAACGTCACCTCTTCGGCCTTATCCCAGCGGATGTTCGCCCGCAGACGATCCACGAGCGACGTGAGTTGCCGCACGCTGAGGAAAGACGGCGTGCCGCCGCCAAAGTAGACGAAGCGGAACGGACGGCCACCCATGGCCGGTTGCTGGCTGACGAGCTCGATTTCACGGGCCAACGCGGAGACGTACGTCTCAATCTCGCCGGCCGTATTGTCCGTGAAAACTTTAAAGTAGCAGAATTTGCACCGTTTGCGGCAAAACGGTATGTGCAAATAAAGCCCCAGCGGCACATCCCTCGGCGGCGACGCCATCGCCTGTCGGACCTCGTCAACGTACTCGGTCTTCCACTGCGAGAACGGTGGATAGTTCGAAATGAAATAGCTGCCGACCTCGGTTTTCACATCCAGCGTCGTCGTCGACATGTTCGTTTGCTCCTCTTGAATCGCCTGACGCCGTCTTCGAATGTTCGTCGCGGCACAGGCACAGGCACAGGTTCAGGCCAGGGCCCGATTGTCCGCAGTGCGGACCTACGAGCCTCGCCTAAGGGTCATTTCGCGCCGAAGCAATACACCGTGCCGTTGTCGTTGGCAATCACCAGCCGCCCGCGGGAAACGCCCGGCGAACCGTTGAAACCGCCACCCGCCTCGTACTGCCAGTCTAGCTTGCCCGTCTTCAGATCCAAGGCGTAGAGGCGGCCATCCGCCGCTCCGACGAACACCCGGTCCCCCACGACCACCGGCGATCCATCAATCCGGTTGCGTGTCGCGTACTCCCACAGCGGTTTGCCCGTTTGGGGATCGAGCGCATGGAGCCGCTTGTTCCGGCCGCCGAACACCACTGCTTCGGCCGTCACCGCCGGCGAACTGCGGAACGGCTGGTTGCCGCGATCGGGCTGGAACGTCCAGGCTACCGTCGCGTTCCGCCAGTTCACCGCGAAAAAAGTGCCGGCCTCGGTGCCAAAGTAGACAAGATCTCCGCGTACCGCGGGCGTCACACCCGTCGGCGCCTCGATTTCCACGGACGCCAACTCGGTGCCTTTGTCCAAGTCGACCACGTGCAGCTTGCTATCGCAACCGGCGACGAAGGCCCGGTTTTCGACAATGGTTGGCGAACAGCGGATCTGGTCGGCAATCGAAAACTTCCAGACCAGCTTGCCGTCCGCTCGCGACAGGCAGTAGAGCGTCGCGTCTTGCGAACCGACGATCACCTGGTCTTTATAAAAGTTAGCGCTCGAATCAATCTCCGCTTGGGTATTAAAGCCCCACCGCGTTTTGCCGGTCGCCGCGTCGACACAGTAGAACTTGCCCGCGATATCGCCCAGATAAACCGCCCCGTCCTTCGCCGCGATGCCCGCCAGAAACCCGTCCTCGAATTTTGACTCCCACTTCTTCGCGCCGGTGGCCAAGTCGAACGCGTACAAACGGCCGTCCATGTCGCCGATGTAAACGACGCCATCGACGATCGCTGGAGTCGACTCGAACGCCGTTCCCTGAATCGGCACCTTCCATAACAGTTCGAGCTTCGCCGGCAGCACGCTTTTCGACACGCCGCTCGCTAACGCGTCGCCCCGGAACAACGGCCAGTCGTCGGCCTTCGCCGTGTCGGCTGGCTTCGCACTGCCGGCTGGCTTCGCACTGTCGGCTGGCTTCGCACTGTCGGCTGGCTTCGCACTGTCGGCTGGCTTCGCACTGTCGGCGGGCTTCGCCGTGTCGGCGGGTTTTGCTGGTTGGGCTGCCGCGGTCGCTTTCGTCGGTTCGACTCCGATCGCTGATACTCCTTGAGTCGTCAGCAAGGCGATAGGGGCGATGAACAGGGCGATGACGATCAACCAGGTGAGGCCAAAAAACGCGACGCCTCGCCGCCGAATGCTTCGCCGGCCGACGATCTCAGCGGGTGCGCGA
>JBIKVL010000353.1:0-5397 GCA_044356875.1 Pirellulaceae bacterium
GTGCCCGAGCCCGCCACGTCGAACGCTCCCAAAACGAGCGCCCCCGACATCGCCAGCCTGCCCAGCCAAGCGAAACCGGCGGCCGCCATCCCGCGTCGCACGATTTTTGAACCATTGGATCGCCGCAAGACCGACGTCGTGGCGGCATTGTTCGACGGTCCCGACCCGCAGGCGATTGTGGCTGTTCGCGCCGAATCGACGACCGCCCCGCAGGCCTTGTTCCTGATGAACAGCCCGTTGGTGATCGACGCGTCCAAGCGGCTCGCCAAACAGTTGCGGGACGAGCGCACGCTGGCCGATGACGCCAGCCGTCTCGAACGGCTGTGGCTCGAAACGCTCGCGCGGCCGATAACGGCCGATGAATCCACGGCGGCGGCCGCTTTCCTCGCCGAACAATCTTGGGAGTCGCTCGTGCAAGCCTTGCTCGCCTCAAACGAGTTTTGCTACATCGACTGAGGACCGAGAGACCGGAACGAACCTATCGCACTGTACTGCGGGAGAGGCCACCGATGTCCGCTAATCGATTGTTTGATTCCGCGCGTTCGAATTCCGGCGCCGCCGGCGTTCCGTCGTCGATCGACCGTCGCCGATTGTTGGGACAATTGGCGGGCGGCTTTGGCGCGGTGGGATTGGCGTCCCTGCTGCACGAGCAAGCGTTGGCGAACGACACTGGCGACGACAAGAGCGCTGTTGTCGACAAGAGCACTGGCATCGACAAGAGCAAGCCAGCTGTTCCGGGCCAACGGGACGTCTTGCCGCACCACGCTCCGCGGGCGAAGCGGGTGATCTTCCTGTTCATGAATGGCGGACCGTCGCAGATCGACACGTTCGATCCGAAGCCCGAATTGGCGAAGTGGGAAGGCAAGCGGTTGCCAGTGCTCGAACAGAACACGAACAAACTGTTGGGCAAGCCGCGGCCGCTGGGCAACGCCTTTCCATCGCCTTGGAAGTTCGCCAAGCATGGGCAGAGCGGCCTGGACGTGAGCGAGTTGTTTCCGCACGTGGCGCGGCACGCGGACGACCTATGCCTGATCCGCTCGCTGACGTGCGACAGTTTTTTCCATGCCCAGGGCACATTGGAGATGATGACCGGCAGCGGGCTGTTTTTGCGGCCCTGTTTCGGTTCCTGGTTGACGTACGGGTTGGGCACGGAGAATCGCAATCTGCCGGGCTTCGTGGTCCTGGGCGAAGTGATGGGCAATGTCGACGCGACGAAGGTTTTCAGCTCGGCGTTCTTGCCCGCCGAGTTCCAAGGGACGCGGCTCACGAATCTCAAGGAGCCGATTCCCAATTTGAAGCCGGCGGCCGCCGTAGCCAGCCAACGCGTGCAGCTTGATTTCATGCAGCGACTCAACGCCCGTCACTTGTCGGGTCGCGAGGACACCGCGGCGTTGAACGCGCGGATCGAAGCGTTCGAACTGGCTTTCCGCATGCAAACCGAGGCGAGCGACGCGTTTGATTGGCAACCCGAATCGGCCGCCACGCATCGGTTGTATGGGCTCGATAACGCCAAGACACGCGGCTACGGCGAAAAGTGCTTGCTCGCGCGGCGGTTGGTGGAACGCGGCGCTCGCTGCGTGGTGGTTAACCACGTGAACTGGGATCAGCACAGCAATCTGAAAGACGGCCACACCAAGAACGCCTTCGAGGTCGATCGGCCGATTGCCGGCTTGCTGTCCGACTTGAAACAGCGAGGCATGTTGGAAGATACGCTCGTCATTTGGGGTGGTGAATTCGGCCGAACTCCGAACACCGAAGGCACGAACGGTCGGGACCACAACACGGCCGCGTTCTCGATGTGGCTGGCCGGCGGCGGCGTCCGCGCGGGACACACGTTCGGCGCCACCGACGAGTTCGGCGCGTTTTCGATCGAAGGCCGCGTGCATGTTCACGATCTGCACGCCACGATCCTGCATCTGATGGGGATCGACCACGAGCGTTTCACCTATCGCCATGGCGGCCGCGATTATCGCTTGACCGATGTCTTCGGCAATGTGATCGATGGGATTCTCGCGTGACGCGGCCGGCGGCGGTGATCGTGGACGCGGTGCGTACGCCAATCGGGCGTTCGCACGCGGACCGCGGCGTGTTTCGCGAAACCAGGTCGGACGATCTCGCGGAGGCGTGTGTCTCCGCGGTGCTGCGGCGCCAGTCGTTGGATCCGGCCCGCGTGGACGATGTCGTGCTCGGCTGCGCGAACCAGTCGCTGGAACAGGGGGCGAACGTCGCGCGGTTGGTCGCGCTGTTGGCGGGACTGCCGGCCAGCGTACCGGGCGTGACCGTGAATCGACTTTGTGGAAGCGGCCTGGAAGCGGTGCGGCAAGCGGTGCTGGCGATTGAATCGGACAATGCCCAAGCGGTGGTCGCGGGCGGGCTCGAACATATGCAGCATCTGCCAATGGGCCATGGGATCGACCTGCACCCGCGGCTCGGTTGCCGCGTTTCCAAGGCCGCTTTGCGAATGGGAATGGCCGCCGAATACTTGGCCATTTCACGCGATATCTCCCGCGCTCGGCAGGACGCTTACGCGTTGGAAAGCCATCGCCGCGCGGCGGCGGCGCAGGCGGCGGGTTTGTTCGCGGCGGAAATGATTCCGTTGCCGGGCCGCGACGAACGCGGGCGCTGGACGCTCGTCACCCGCGACAGCGCGGTCCGCCCCGACACGAGCCTCGCCGCTTTGGCCGCGCTCCCGACCGCTTTTTTGCCCGAGTCCGGCACGGTGACGGCGGGCAACAGTTCGCCGCTGAGCGACGGCGCGGCGGCCATGTTGGTGATGGCCGAGCCATTCGCCAGGGAGCTCGGCTTGAAGCCGCTCGCCCGTGTCCGCGCGACCGCGGTCATGGGGATCGAACCCAGCTTGATGGGACTCGGGCCAGTGCCCGCCACCCGCGCGGTGCTCGATCGCGCCGGCCTCCGGCTTTCCGACATCGATCTTGTCGAACTCAACGAGGCGTTCGCGGCACAGACGCTCGCCTGCATCGACGAATTGTCGCTCGATCCTCGGCGAGTCAACACGCGTGGCGGCGCCATCGCGCTGGGGCATCCCCTAGGCGCCAGCGGCGCCCGCATCGTTGTCACGCTGGCCCATGCGCTGCGGGACAACGGTGCTCGTTACGGTCTCGCCGCGTTGTGCGTCGGATTCGGCCAAGGCATGGCGGCCGTCCTGGAACGCTGCGAGTGACTCGACGGGTTGAGCGAAAGGAACGAGATTCAGTGACGCCGCGTTTCGAAAAGGAACTCCAGCGCCTCCGGGGCGTATTTCCCGCGCCCGACCCCGATCCGGCAGCGGACGACGCGCTCGCCCATGAAATCGCGGACGCCGTCCGGCAAGCATTGCGACTCAAGACGGGGGCCCCGCGGCTTGCGCAAGGCGCCGAAGAACGGCCTGCGGCAACCGCCGAGCATTTGGCAAGCGACCGGCCAATTCCCGCCAAGGGGATCGCGGCCGTGGTTCAAGAACTCCGCGAATACCTCGCAGGGTTGCCGCTCGAAACGCATCCCCGAAACCAAGTGAACGTCAATGCCCAGCCCTCGACCGCCGCGATCATCGGCGCCCTGTTGCCGACGCTGTTCAATCCCAACCTGACGAGCGATGGACGCGGCGCCGGCTGTTCGCGGGCCGAACAGCGTGTCGTCGCGCTCGCGGCCCAGTTGGCGGGCTACGATCCGGAAGTGGCGGGCGGACTGTTCACATTCGGCGGCACCGGCACGATGCTGTACGGAGTCAAATTGGGATTGGAAAAGGCGCTTCCCGGCTCGATGCGGACGGGGATCGATCGACCGGTGGTTGTGCTGGCCTCCGAGCGGGCCCACCACACCTGCTTGACCGCGGCGGGGTGGCTCGGCATCGGCGAACAGCGAGTATGGCGAGTGCCCGCGGAAGACGATTTTTCAGTGCGGTGCGAGACATTCAAGGCGTATGCCGAACGGGCGATCCAAGAGGGAATGCGGATCGCCGCGATCGTCGCCACGGTCGGCACGACCGACGCCTTCGGGGTCGATGATGTCGCGTCGTTGGCGACCTTACGGGACCAGCTCATCGCCGATCACGGCCTAGACTACGTGCCGCATCTGCATGCCGACGCGGTGATCGGCTGGGCTTGGAACGCGTTTCAAGGCTACAGCTTCCGCGACAATCCGCTGGAGTTTGATCCACCGACAAGCGCGGCCCTGGAACGGGTGACGCGCCGCGTGGCCGGTCTGCGGCAGGCCGATTCCATGGGCCTCGATTTCCACAAGACGGGGTTCGCGCCGTATGTTTCGTCGCTGTTTCTGGTACGCCATGGCGCCGAACTCAACAAACTCGCGCGGCCACGCGACTCGATGCCGTACCTCTTTCACTCGGGACAGCATCACCCCGGCCGCTATTCGCTGGAAACGACGCGATCGGCGAGCGGTGTGTTGGCAGCGCTGGCCAGTTTATTGCTGTTGGGAAGGGAGGGCCTGCGAGTGTTGCTTGGCGCGGCGACCGCCCGAACGCGACGACTCCGCCAAAAACTGGCCGAATTGCCGTCGGTGAAAATCGTGAACGCAACCGCGGATGGGCCCGTGACGCTATACCGGGCTTACCCGTTGGGTTGGGACGCCGACGAGACGTGGCGACGCGAACGGAACTCCAGCGCGTTCGCAACCATGTCGCTGGAAATCAATGCCTTCAATCGCCGGATTCACGAGGCGACGCAGGCCGCCGCCCGCGCTGGCGGTGCCGCCGGCGCCGGCTGGACCGAGTCAACCTGTGTGGGAGCCGCCGGCCAACCGCTGGCGGCGTTGAAGACCTACCTGCTGTCTCCGTTTCTTGAGGACGCGACGGTTGACGATCTGGTGAGGCACGTCAACCAAGCTCGCGATGCGGTTTGAATGGCCATGGCCCATTCACTGGCGTGGAGGCTAGACTAGGACCTTGAGGTTTGGGCCCCGTGGTGGCAAATCCACGCGGCGCGAACGTGAACGGGTCGATTCGAGGCGAGGATTTCGATGGGTATTTGGTTGCTTCGGGGCACATTCCTGCTGGTGACGGCGGGGGTTGCCGTGTCGATTGTTAATTCTCCGTCATTCGAGAAGGCGTTTGGAGCGAACCTCTGGCTGTTCTTCGTCTCGGTCATGTTGGCGGCCGTGGGAGTCATCGCGGGCGACGTGCTGGTTCCCCGCAAGCGACTCGACATCATCACCTCGGTGTACTTCGGCATTCTGATCGGCTTGTTCCTGACGTACACGCTCAGCGGCGTGCTGCAACCGCTGATGATGCATCAGGATCTGACGCCGAACGAGCGATTCCCGATCGTGCAATTGGTCATGGGCGTGTTTCTCTGCTACATCTGCATCAGCCTGCTGGTGCAAACCCGCGATGACTTCCGGTTTGTGATCCCCTATGTCGAATTCGCGAAAGAGGTGAAGGGC
>JBIKVL010000354.1:0-5388 GCA_044356875.1 Pirellulaceae bacterium
GGCTAATGAACCGGCGGCTTGCGCCGGGCCGGCTGATGAACCGGCGGCTTGCGCCGGGCCGGCTGATGAACCGGCGGCTGATCGCAAAACGCGGCCGCGTTACGATTCTTCCTGCTTCAAACGGCGTTGGAACACGGCGGCGTCGAGCGGGATGATTGTGGGGGCGATGTGGACGTCGGTGCGCAGTAAGTCCTGCCGATGGTCCGACTCCTTGGGCAACGAATACTTGACGATGTACGCCCCAAATTGCTTGCCGAACGCCGAGAACGTGGGCGGCCAGAAATGCTCGGCACGCGACGAGAGCGTCTTCGCCAGCAAGCGAGTCGCTCGGCCGGAAAAACCGCCGATGACCATTTCCATCCAGCCCTGCGGCTCGCAGTTCACATAGAACACAAACGCCACGTCCTGACCCGATTCGTCCGAACCGCAGTGCGCCCAGGTGCCGTCCGCTTGCTCGTAGTAAATCCCCGGCGCCGAAGTATCGACGTCGCCCGCCAACCGCATCCCGCCCCAACAAGACTCGGGATGCGGATCGCGGTCCCGATACCGCAAGAACAACGGACAAGCACGCTCGGACACTCGCGCCAGTCCGTCCTGCGACTGGAACGGTTCACAGTCGAACGCCGACGCCATCACCAGCTCGGCCACCGGATTGCTCTTCATGCTCCCCAAGCAAACCAGCGCCTTCTCCTGACGCGACTTGCCAAAGTCGTCGTACACCTGCCGCGCGCGCTCGATCGCCGTCTCCGATGACTCCGCGCCAGGACTCCACACCAACGATTGCCGCATGTGTTCGGGATGCGGAATCCGCACGGCGCTGCTGCCGCTGGACGCCCCCCCGGCTAACGCGGCCCCCGCCGTACCAGCGCCGCCACCGCCAATCGCGTCACCAACGACTTCGCCCGATGCTTCGCCAGCGCCACTACTGCCAGCGCCACTACTGCCAGCGCCGCTCGCGCCACTGCTGTTCGTGCTGCCGCCATCGCCGCCGTCCGTCGGCGTTTCCTCGCCCGCGACGGCCTTTTCGCCCCCTGGCCGGTCGAGGCCCGCGCCAACCCGCAGCTGAGTCGTGCCGCCCAGGGTTGAAACGCCGTTGAGCAGTTCGCCCACGAGCACCGCGTCGGATGCCACTACCCAGGCCCGTTCGGGCCATTCGGGCTGCTCGGCGCTCCGCACGCCGACACACAGTTCCAGCCGTTGCCGCCGCGCCAACAGTTCCCAGAATTGTTCGGCTTCGACGCCGAAGAGCGCTCCGGGCAATTGATCGGGCGAGCAATACCCGTGGTCGACGAGGAACTCGCAGAGCCGCGACATGGCATCCAGCGGAATGCCGCGGGCCACGTTGCGGAGGAGATTGGAAACCAGATGCCGGTCGAGCCCCGTGGCGTCGACAATCGCTTTGATGATCCCCGGACGCTTGTTCTTGTCCGGCGTGTAGTGGACCAGCTTCGCCAGTCGCAACGAAAGACGCATAACCTATGATTGACGCGATCAGCCGCGTCTCCTGACCAACTGCTACCTACGGCGCACTTGTCGGAGCCGCTGAGTCAGATAATCCGCCAACGTCTCGCCCAGCTGCCGTCCGGTGTCTAACAGAACACGCTCGCAGCGATTCCGCAAGGCGATCTCTTCGAACCGCGTGTTAAATCTCTCGACGGCCGCCAAGTAGGCCCGCCGCAAATCCCGTGGCTGCGTGAGCAGTTCCTCGGGAATCTCCAGCCCGATGAACCGCACCATGCCATCGAACTCGAACGCCAGCTCGTCGTGGTGCATGATCTGGAACAGGATTACCTCGTGCTGGCTATAGCGCAGCCGCTGCAGCGCGCGTTCCAGCGAATCGAGATCGCCCAGAAAATCGCTGAACACCATCACGATCTCGCGGCGTCCGATCCGGCCCGCGACCGCCTCCAAGCACGGGCCGACGTCGGTCTTCTCCACTGGCTGGACTTCGTCGAGCCGATGCGTCATTCGCAGCACTTGCGACGGCGAATTGCTCGGCGGGACCGATGCCCGCAACCGATCGTCGAACGTCATCAGCGACACTTTGTCGCTCTGCCGCACGATCGAGTAGGCCAGGGTCGAAACCAACCGCTGGGCGTACAGCAGCTTTTGCTGCACGCCTTCGCCGTACCGCATCGACGCGCTGACATCCAGCACCAGATGGCAAACGTAGTTCGTCTCCAGTTCGTACTGTTTGACGAACAGCTTGTCGCGGTTGAAATACACGCGCCAGTCGACGTGTTTCGGCTCGTCGCCCGGCACGTACTCGCGATGTCCCGCGAATTCCACCGCGAACCCGGAGAGCGGCGACTTGTGGGCGCCGGCCAAGTTGCCGATCACCAACCCTTGCGGGTCGATCGGCTGCTGGGCGACTTGGTTCAGCACTTCGGGGTCGAGGTAGCGGGCGAGAAACGAGGACATGCGAGTTTCCGATTCCGGGAGACGCCACGGGCCGTGGACTGCGCGGCCGCGACCCGGGTGCCAGGGTTGCGGTTTCAGGGTTGCGGGAAGGTCAAGCGGCGGGTTTCTCGTATTGGCGATCGGCGGGGATCGCCGCGAGCAGCCGTTCGATCACCTTTTCCGGATTCAGTCCCTTGGCTTGGGCGGCGTAGTTGCAGGCCAAGCGGTGCCGCAAGCAGGGCTTGGCGACCGCTTGAATATCGCCCACGGTGGCGTGATTGCGGCCTTGCAGGATCGCGCGGGCCTTGGCGCCGGTGATCAGGGCGAGCACCCCGCGCGGCCCCGCTCCCCAGCTCACGAACTCATTGACGTCCGGCACATCCTTCGCGTCAGCGCTACCGGGCCGCGAGGTGCGGACGAGCTTCCAGGCGTAGCCGAGCACTTGGTCGCTAACGGGCACCCGCATGACCAGTTTTTGGTAATCGATGATTTCGTTCTCGGTCAGGCAGGCTTCGACCTTGCCGAGCGAACCGCTGGTGACGCGGCGGGCGATCTCCCATTCCTCGGGGCCGGTCGGGTAGTCGACCTTGATGTAGAGGAGGAACCGATCGAGCTGCGCTTCGGGCAGCGGATAGGTGCCTTCCTGTTCGAGCGGGTTTTGGGTGGCGAGGACGAAGAACGGCGCGGGCAGCTTGTGGACTTTGCCGCCGGCGCTGACTTGGCGTTCCTGCATCGCTTCGAGCATCGCCGCTTGGGTCTTCGGCGGCGTGCGGTTGATTTCGTCGGCCAGGATCAGGTTCGCGAAAATCGGCCCCGGGAGGAACCGGTAGCGGCGTTCCCGCGTCTCCGGATCCTCCTGGATCACCTCGGCGCCCGTGACGTCGCTCGGCATGAGGTCGGGCGTGAACTGGATCCGTTTGAACGACAGATGCATGGCGTCGGCCAGCGAGCTGACGAGCAGCGTTTTCGCCAACCCGGGAACGCCTTCCAGCAGGGCGTGGCCCCGGGCGAGCATCGCGATCGCCACCTGTTCGATGACGTCGCTCTGCCCGACGATGACCTTCCCCAACTGTTCGCGCATCCGACCGTAAGCGGCGTGCGCCTTTTGCACGGCCGCCAAATCGTTCTGATCCAAACCCGCACTCATGCTGTCAACTCCCGGAAAATAGCCGTTTCCACAGGGCCCCGCCCCGTGGTTAGTCGCGAACTTCAAAGTAACGTTTCAACAGATCCTCATACCCCGGTGGCAGCTTGCCGCGGCCGCGAGCGGCTCGGCCTTGCTGCATCGAGGCGGGCAGCTTCGAGAACCACGGTTCCTTCTCGAGCTTCCGCGCCTTCACGTCGGCGTCCTCGCCCGAATCGGCCGCGCGGCTATCGCCCTGCTGGGCCGGATCGAGCCGCGCTTGCTTGTCTTCAGGCCCCGGATTCATCGGCGTCCGGCCGCTCTTCGCCGCCTTGCCCGTCGACCGCGTGGACGCCTGAGCTTGTTCGGCGCTTTCCGAAGTCGGGGCGCCATCCTGCGGAGGCGCATTGGCGTTGGCGGCGGCCTGCTGCGAGCTGGCTGGCGACGCTTGGCTGGCCGATTCGGCCGCTTGCTGGCTAGCCGCCAACTGCGACTCCTGGGCCTGCGACGCATCGGGTGGCGGCCCCAATAGCTCGCGAGCCTCGGCCTGCGCTTGGGAACCAGCAATCTGCTCGGCGGTCGCTTCGGGCGAATTGGGCACGAAACCGGTTCCGAGCTGACGTTCCGCCATCGGCGAGCCGCCTGGCGTCATCGGACTGCCCGCAGGCTGGCCCGCCGTTTGACCGGCGCTCGGCTGCGGTTGTCCCGGCTGACCCGGTTGATTGGCCTGAGCTGGCTGGCCGGGTTGCCCCGGCTGACCTGGTTGGCCTTCGGGTTTGGCGCCCGGCTGCCCCGGTTGGCCTTCACCCGGCGGCATATCGCCGCCCATCGGCGGGCTGTTCGCGGCCAAGTCCGCAGCCATCGGCGCCATGTCGCCACCAAGCTCCGACGCCGTTTCGAGCGCCTCGCGGAGCGGCTGGTTCACGACTTCATCTTGACGGGAAATCTCGGCCGCGCCCTGGCCGGTCTGCCGCTGCGCTTCCGCGAACCGCTGTTGAGCGTCCCGCAACGCCTGCGCAGCCGCCAGTTGTTCGGGCGACGCCGGTTTCCCCATCGGGCCCATCGGGGCGTTGGCGCCCATCGGAGCCGCTGGTTGCCCCGGCGGTGTCGACGGCTTTTCGCCAGCATTGGCTTGGGCGTTCGCGGGAGCGCCAGCGGGCGCGTTCGGCTTGCCGCTGGCGTTCATCGGCTTGGCCGCCGCTTGGGCTGCTTGATTCCCCATTGGAGCGTTCGGCTTGCCGGCTGGCTTCGCTTCACCCGCCGGGTTGTCACCGGCTGGATTGTCGCCGGCTGGGTTGTCGCCGGCTGGGTTGTCACCAGGAGGCATGTCGCCGGGTTGGGCGTTGCCCATGGGATCGTTTTGCGCGAGTTGTTCGAGCAGATTGGCCTGCTTGGCGATTTCCTCGCGGGCTTGTTGCTGTTCTTTGGCGAGCTTCGCGAGCATCTCGGCGACGTCGCGATCGCGGCGGATTTGGGCTTCGCGAGCGGCGAGGCTGGCGGCCGCTTGTTGCTCGGACCGTTCGAGCGCCTCTTGGGCGTTCTTCACCGCTTCTTGATTGGCGAGCGCCGTGGCCGGATCGCCAGCCGGCTTGCCTTCTGGCTTCGCGCCGGGCTGACCCGGTTGACCTTCTGGCTTCGCGCCGGGCTGACCCGGTTGACCTTCCGGCTTCGCGCCGGGCTGACCCGGTTGACCTTCCGGCTTCGCGCCGGGCTGACCCGGTTGGCCTTCCGGCTTCGCGCCGGGTTCACCGGGTTGGCCTTCCGGCTTCGCGCCGGGCTGACCCGGTTGGCCTTCCGGCTTCGCGCCGGGCTGACCCGGTTGGCCTTCTGGCTTCGCGCCGGGCTGACCCGGTTGGCCTTCCGGC
>JBIKVL010000355.1:0-5385 GCA_044356875.1 Pirellulaceae bacterium
GCTCGAAGCCCACGGCCTGACTGTCCCAGGATTCTCGGCCGACCTCCAAGCCCGCCTACGCGCCTTGTCTCCCCCGCAAGCCTCCGTCGCGAACCCCGTCGATTTGATCGGTTCGACCTCACCCGACCTGTACTCCGCGACGCTCCGGGAACTCCTCCAGTCCGACGAAGTCGACCAGATTGCCGTGATCTACGTGCCGCGGCTGCCGAACTCGTCCGGCCCGATCGCCACCGCGCTCCGTCAAACCTTGGCGGCTTGCCGAACGGCCGCTCCGCGAACTGAGCCAGACGCTCAGTCGGCCGGCACGCTGTCGGCCGGCACGCAGACAGTGCCGAAGACGATCGCGGCGGTGTTCATGGAATCGAGCGGCGCGCCGACCGAGTTGCGGGACGCAATGGGCGGCATTCCGGCATTCGCCTTCCCGGAAAACGCCGCCCAGGCGCTGGCCGCCGCCACGCGATACGCCGAGTGGCGCGCCGCGGAATTGCGGGAAGTGAACGAATCAAGCGGCGCGAGCAACGCGGGCGAACCCAGCGGAGCGACTGACGAGACGAATGTTTCGGGCGAGGACCGTCCGGCGCTCGGCGCGGTCCAGCGAATTGGAACGCTTGCCAGTGCCCGGACCGTCCAAGGGTTCGGAAGGGATTGGCTGCGGTCGGGACCAGCCCAGCGCCAGCCGCTCGCGCGGCTCCAGGCGGGCATCGACGGCTGGTTGCCGCCTCCCGCTGTTCAGGCCGTGTTACGCGAAGCTGATTTGGCCATTCCAGCCTGGGGATTCGCGACCACGGAGGACGAAGCGCTGGCAGCCGCCGAATCGATCGGTTGGCCGGTTGTCGTGAAGGCGGTCGCGGACAGCGTGTTGCACAAGGCGCGAGCGGGTGGCGTGGTGGTCGATGTGCGAACGCCGACGGAACTGGCGAACGCCGTGCGCCGCTTGCGGCAATTGGCGCTCGATGTCCGGGGCGTTTTCCTACAGGCGTTCGTGCCGGGCGGACGCGAGCTGTTCGTGGGCCTGCGTCGCGACCCGCGTTTCGGCTTGGTGATTGGATGTGGACGCGGCGGCACGGAGGTCGAAACGCAGGGCCGAGTGGCCTTTCGGATGTTGCCCGCGACGAGGCTCGATCTTCAGTCGCTCGTTGCCGACGCCGGCCTCGAACACTGGCTGAAAGAGTCTCTGGTTTGCGACACGCTCGCGAAAATCGCGGCGCTCGGCGAGTCGTTCGTCGAACTGCTGGAAGCGGACTTCAATCCGCTGTCGCTTCGTCCAGGGCACGCGCCGATGGTGCTCGACGCCCGCATCCGACTGCGAACGAGCGGCCCGTCGGTGGCTTCGAGTTAGGCAGCGATTCACAGTTCCATGCCAACGGCTTGCTCGCGGATGCCGGTCACTCTGCCGCTGGAGTTGCGAGACGCAGCGGCATTTGGAGCGTGGCGCCCTCAGGAGCCGCTTTCGCCCGCACGCGAGCGGACGGGAGTGAAAGAACGCGGCGAAAACGGAACTTAGAAGAGCGGGGCGGACACGCTGTCGGCCGGGGCGTCTTGTCGCGCTACTCGAGAAGCTCGCGGAGGGGACCGGCGAGTGTCGGGTTCTTTTGATCCTGACCGGCGAGATTGAAATGTTCGCGGGGATCGCCGACCGCGTGCAACAGCGTATTGTACAAAGCATTGATCGACGGATTATCCGCTGCCGCCGTCATATAGCGGTTGGGAGTGCCGCTGTAGGTTGGGCTGTCTTTGCTTATAGGATAGACGACCAACTGTCCTGTCTTTATTCGGCCTCCCAGATTGCCGAGCAGCACAAACGGCCAGTTCTCGCCGTGGGTGTGTTGCCGGTTCGCGCTGTCGCTCGTGAATACCACCAGCGTGTTATCCAGCATCGTGCCGCCATCTTCGGGCATATCCGCCAATCGCTTCAGCAAGGCGGCGGTCCGCTCGGCGATGTGCCGACGGACAAGTGGCAGGATCTGCAGTCCCGTCAGGCCAAGCTTGGCGTCTTTTTCGTTGTGTCCGACGCCGTGGGTGCCCATATCCGAAATGCCGGTGTAGTTCCCGCGAATCGTGCAGAGCTCGGTCGCGATCGTCGCCACATGGGTCAGGCCGGCGACGAGCGCCGATGCGGCGATGTCGAACTGGGCGGTTACGGTGTCCGTGAAGGTCGTGGGGAATGGAGCCGGCAACTTTGGCGCTGACTTCGCGAGCTCGCCGCGTTCAAACATCCCCGACAGCTCCGCGTTGCGACGGCTCATCGACTCATAAGCTTCAATCTGGTAGTCGAGCTGCGTGAGCTCGGCGCCGCGCAACTGCGACCGCAATGCTTTAATGTCGTCCCGCAATAGATCCAGCAAGTTGCGTCGCAGAGCAAAGTCGTTGCGAGTCGCGTTGACGGCCCCGAAAAGCGATTCGTAGGCCAATTCAGGGCGGCACTGGGCGGCGAGTGGCCGGCCGGGCCCCCACGCTGACGAACAACGAACCGCCTTGGTCGCCGGCTGCCCTGGATCAATGCCCAGGTTCAAGAGCGGGTAAATGCCACGCAGCTTGCGGGCAATCGCCGCGTCGATCGATTCGGCAAGCACGTTGCGTCGTTTGTCATCGCCGACGCCCACATTGACGGCCGCCAACGCTCCAAATCCGGCGCCGTGATCTGGATGAACCGAACCCGATCGCAGTCCATGAATGATCGCCAGCCGATCCTTCCACGGCGTGAACGGTTCGATATCGTGAGGAAGCGTCAGGTCGGCAAGCGGGAACACGCGGGTCCGCGTTCCTTCCAATTGCGGCGCGGGAAGCTCTTTGGGCAGCGACGCCGGCTCATGAAATCCATTGCCGAACAGAACAAACACGACTCGTTTTGGCGTTCGATAGACCCCGGCGTCCTGGGCGGAAAGCTTGTTGATCAGCGGCAGGAACAGACCGCTCGCCCCGGCGGACAAGGACTTCAATAACGTCCGGCGTCCGATCGCGGCGCGGCAGGTCGACGGGCAATCGTTGGGGCGTCCAATCGCGGTGGTGGCGGTCCATGGAAAGGACGGGGCGCGGTGAACGATGCGCATAGCGAATCTCTCAGGATGTCAATAGGCGCGAAGCAGGAACGAGTCCGAGGATAGCAAAGACTCAAGGAGCGCGTTCATGCTACCATTATGGGTCCGGTAAGCTCGATGGGCGGCGACAAGCGTGGGGCCGTCCGCCAGCGTTTCGTTACGGCCCAGGAAATAGCGGAAGACGTGACGCACAAAGACTTGCTCGACAAGTTCGGAGTCCGCGAGCCGCCGGATGAGCTCGAAAGGATCGTGGACGGGGCCTTCGAGCCGCTGGTCGATCGCATCCAGCAGTTCGCCCGAGGTATCAAGCGGCAGCGGCTTGTAGAGCATTTGCCGCGGCTGGCCATTTTTATTGAGATTGCGTTTGTCGGACGTGGCCTCCAAATCGGCGACCATTTCCTCGCGACGGAACTGGCCGAAATGATCGAACTGCTCGAAGGGCAGGCCGAGCGGATCCATGCGTTGGTGGCAAGTCCAGCAATAGGTGTCCCGCGTGACTCGCATCCGATCGCGCAGGGTGCGATGCGGTTCGTCTGGCAACATGGCGTTCACGGTGATCGGCAAGTCGGGAATGCGGCCCCCAAGCAACCGTTCGCGGATCCAGCGGCCGCGTTGAATCGCGTGATTGTCGAAGTTGCTGGAATGCGCCACGAGCCACGCGGGATGGGTTAATAGGCCAAGCCGTTGACCGGCTGGGAAGTCATACTGGCGAGTCGGCTGCCAGTCTTCCCGCGACTTGATCTCGATTCCGTAGATTCGAATCAAGTTTTGCTCATCCGCTTCCAGCGTAGGCTTTTTTAGGCGGTAGGCATCGATCTTGGTATGCACTTGATCGGCCGGATCGACGGTCATCGCGAATGTGCGGGTCGTGGTCAGCAATTGCCGCAGCACGTCGCGGTCCTCCGCCAGCGCCGCCAACACAATTCGATCCGCGTCGCTGACAAAGTAGTCGGGATTCCAACCGCGAGCGTCGCGGAAACCGCTCTTGCGCAGCGTCATTTCATCCTTGAAGATGGTCGGCGCGAGGCTGTAGCCAAAGTATTCGCGGAAGAACCGCAGGACGCGCGGTTTCGCGACCTTGGAATCTTCCAGCAATCGACGCACTTGGGTGGCGACGCCTTCGCGGGAAGCGAGTTGGCCGTCAGTGGCTGCCTGGACGAGCGTCTCGTCCGGTTGTTGATCGGTCAGGCTGAAGGCGATCGACCGCGCTAGGTCGCGGGGGGCGAGTCGGCGTTCCGGCCCGCTGGAAACTTCGATGCGATGGATCAGTTCGGTTTGGCAGAGGAGGGCGATGAGCAGTTGTTCGGCCGCGCCTTCGCCGCCGGCCGCAGCCAAACTCTTCTTCGCGAACTCGCCGTAACGCCGCGATTCGGCCGGTGTCGGTGGGCGTTGGAACAGCGACTGAAAAGCCGGCGCGACCGCCGCTTCCGCTTGCTCAGGGGTCGCGGCGTCGCCGGCTTTGACAAGCGTGGCGAGTTCGGGGATGTACCCGCCGTAACTGGGCTTGCGTCCAGCGTGTCGCTTGATGATCGGTCCGGCGACAATCGCCGCATTGCGGAGGAGGAATTCGATTTCGGCTTCGCCCACACGATGGGCCGAGGCGTAATCGGCGAACTCGCGTTGCGGCGTGAAATTCCAAGGGGCCGTGATCTTGTGCTCGCCGTAGTTTCGCAGCCCCAGCCGAAAATGCGTGATCAGTCGATCGAAATAGTTTTCGTAGGATTGTCCGGAAAGACGCCACAGTCGAGGATTGGTCGCGGCCGGAGTCGGCGGGGCCTGTTTGGGTTCGAACAAGGCCCGATGATCGACATCATTGCCTCTGGTCGGCGCTAACCACCTACTTTCGTCCCAAGTTACGCCCGCGGTTTTCAACGCCGCGATGAGCCAACCGGTCGCCCGCGAGCGGTCCGCGTCGGACGGTTGGTCGGCATCGGCCGGCGGCATTTCGCGACTGTCCAGTTTGTCGAGCACCGCCTGCCAAACACTGAGTTCGCGGGCTTTTCCGATGTCTCCCTTTAATCCCGCCAGCGATACGTTGCCGGCCGGCTTCTCCTCGCCGTGGCAGTCCAGGCAGTAACGGCGAACCAACGGCTCGATGACCAGCCGGTACGACTGGGCATCACCAGCGGCGGCCGGCTGCGCAGTTGGTGGCGGATCGGCGGCCGAAACCCGAACTCCCGGATAGAGGAACCAACAAACGTGGAACGTCAGTGCTAGCTTTAACACGAGCACGAACGGGAGCTCGAACGCGAGGTCGGAGCAGCCCCTCTCGCGACTAGGCTTCGCATCGAGGATGGTGGCATTCATTGATGGCACTCGCTCCACCGACGGTCCTTAGGCCGAAATC
>JBIKVL010000357.1:0-5350 GCA_044356875.1 Pirellulaceae bacterium
ACCGACGATCGTGAAACCGTTCACTGTGGCCTGGGTCGCTGTCGGGGCCGTATTCATCGCGGTGGCCGCCAGCGTCCTGCCGTCGCTCCGCGCCGCCCGCCTGCACCCCGTCCGCGCCCTGCGTTATGAGTGAGTTGCTAGTTGCTAGTTGCTAGTTGCTAGTTGCCAGTTGCTAGCAACTAGCCACTAGCAACTACCCATCCTCGGAGCTCCGCCGTGATTCGCTCGAATTCCCCGTTGCCCCACGGCGAAACCGTGGATGATCCGAGTGCCGTGTCGCCGATCCGGGGCCGTGATGCCGGGTATGGAGCGTGGCTTGCCCGAGTCGATTCGCCGCATCCGGGCCGTCCGGCGGCTGACGAGGCTGACTCGGCGGTGGGCGACTTCGCCACGCGTGGCTCGCTGCCGGACGTGGGGGCTGCGGCGACCATGGCTTCCCCGCCGCGGGGCGGCGTTCACTTGGCGGCCAAGGCGGTGAAGAAGAGCTACCGGAAGGGGCACGTTTCGATACCGGTGTTGCGCGGGGTGGATTTCGAAGCGCGGCCTGGCGAGTTCACGGCGATTGTGGGCCAGAGCGGCTCGGGGAAGAGCACGCTGCTGCACTTGCTCGGAACGCTGGACGCGCCCGACGCGGGCGAAATCCAGTTGCGTGGCCAGCGGATCGACAACATCGCGCCACGCGAGCGGGACCTGATTCGCAATCGACGGCTCGGGATGATCTTCCAGTTCTATCATCTGCTGCCCGAGCTCTCGACATTGGAGAATGTCCTGGCGCCGATCATGATCCGCGAAGGCGTGTTCGGTTACTGGCGAAAGCGGCGCGAGAATGTCGCGCGGGCGACGCGGCTGCTGGAGATGGTGGGGCTCGGGCATCGGCTCGCCCATCGTCCGCGCGAGCTATCGGGCGGCGAGATGCAACGCGCGGCGATCGCGCGGGCGCTGATCGCGGAACCGGAGATCCTGTTGGCGGACGAGCCAACCGGGAATCTCGATCGGCAAACGGGCCGCGAAATCCTGGCTCTGCTGCGAACCTTGAACGACGAACACCATCTCACTATAGTCATGGTCACGCACGATTTAGCCATTGCTTCCCAAGCGGATCGCACAGTGCGGCTCGTCGAGGGACTTGTGGAACAGGTTTGAGATGCCACTGCAGATCTACATCGCCGGCAAGCTTTACGACAAAGAAAACGCCAAAATCAGCGTCTACGACCACGGTTTGCTGTACGGCGACGGCGTGTTTGAAGGGATGCGCAGCTACAGCGGCAAGGTGTTTCGGCTGACCGAACACCTCGACCGGTTGTGGGATTCCGCCAAGGCGATTTGGCTCACGATTCCGATGACCAAGGAGGAGATGGCCAAGGCCGTCTACGACACGCTGAAGGTCAACGGGATCGAGGACGGCTACATTCGGCTCGTCGTCACCCGTGGCGCGGGCAGTTTGGGGCTCGACCCGAACCGCACCAGCGACCCGCAGGTGATCATCATCACCGACCATATCGCGCTCTACCCGCGCGAGTACTACGACAAGGGGTTGGAACTGGTCACGGCCAGCACCATGCGGAACCATCCCGCCGCGCTCAGCCCGCGAATCAAGTCGCTCAATTACCTGAACAACATCCTCGCCAAAATCGAAGGCCTGAAAGCGGGCTGTGTCGAGGCTTTGATGTTGAACCACAAGGGCGAGGTCGCCGAGTGTACGGGCGACAACATTTTTTTGATCACCAACGGCGAACTCCTGACGCCGCCGATCGACGCCGGCATTCTCGAAGGCATCACGCGGAACGCCGTCATCGATATCGCTCGCGAAGCGGGAATGGCCACTCGCGAGATTTCGCTGACCCGCTATGACGTGTATGTCGCGGACGAGTGTTTCCTGACGGGCAGCGCCGCCGAAGTGATTCCGGTGGTGAAAGTGGACAATCGCGTAATCGGCGCGGGCGTTCCCGGTCCCATCACGCAGGATCTGATCCGTCGCTTCCATGAACTCACGCGGAAGTAAGCTCCGCGTTGGATTGGTCCACGGGGCGGCAGTGCCCCTGGCGATGCCCTTGCACGTGCTCGTTACCTTGCCCATGCACGCGCCCGTGCCCTTGACCGTGTCATAAGCCGGCTCGCCTGATGCGAGGCTTACACTGGGCGGCTGAAGATCCGCCGCCTAGACTTCTGCTGGCGATAAGTAGAACGTCGGCAGAAGGAGTTTCTCCGTGGGTGCGGTGGCAATTCTTGGGGCGAGCGGCACGATTGGAACGGCTTTGGCACGACGTCTGGCGGGACGTGGCCGCCCACTGCTGCTCGTGGGGCGAAACCCCGACAAGCTCGCGCCGCTTTCGACAGAACTTGGCCAGCCGATGGCCGCAGTCGACTTCACGCGATCCGATTCGCTGGAAGATTCGCTCCGTCAGGGGGCCGAGTCGCTGGGCGGTCTGACGGGAATAGTCAACTGCATCGGTTCCGTGCTTCTGAAACCGGCCCATGGGACTTCGGACGACGACTTTCGCGCGACGGTGGAGACGAATCTCTTCACCGCGTTCGCCGCCGTTCGGGCAGGGGCGAAGCTCCTGCGGTCCACCGGCGGTTCGATTGTGCTGTTCGCGTCGGCGGCGGCCGAGGTTGGGATCCAGAATCATGAGGCGATCGCGGCGGCGAAAGCGGGCGTCATTGGACTGGCGCGATCGGCGGCCGCGACCTACGCCGCCAACAACCTTCGCGTGAACGTGATCAGTCCGGGATTGGTGCGGACCGAGATGACTCGCCGAATCTGGGAGGTCCCGGCCAATGCGGCGGCGTCGACGCAACTTCACGCCCTCGGCCGACTTGGCGAACCCCATCACATCGCATCCCTGGCCGATTGGCTACTGGATGCCGAAAACGATTGGATCACAGGGCAAGTGCTGGGCGTCGATGGCGGGCTCGGCCACGTGCTCGCGCGGCGCTGACGTTCCGATTTCATTCGACATCCCCCGCCAGTTCGGCGCGTCACATTTCAACTCGCGAAATTCGCCTCTTTCGATCACTTAACGCGGAGCATTCTCATGTCGGCATCGCCCGTCTCTCCTTCCACTTTGGCCGCTGGTTCGACGACCCAAGGCGTATCGAGCGGTGGGGAGCGTGGGGAACGTGTGGAGCGTCGGCAAATAGCGGCAGCAGCGCCGGCTTGGAGCTATTACTGGCTGTGGGCGGCTGGGATCTACAACTTGGTGTGGGGATTGGCGACCATCGCGGCGCCGCACTTGTTGTTCGATCTCACGGGCATTCCGCGAGTGAACTACCCGGAGATTTGGCAGTGCGTGGGAATGATCGTTGGCGTTTACGGAATCGGCTACATCGCGGCCGCGTATGATTCACGGCGTCACTGGCCGATTGTGCTCGTCGGACTTTTGGGCAAAATCTTCGGACCGATCGGATTCGCCGGCGCGTTGCTCAAGGGAACCTTTCCGCTCGCCTTCGGGGCGACGATCTTGACCAACGATCTGGTGTGGTGGGTTCCGTTCACGCTGATCCTCTGGGACGCGTGGCGGGCCGCTCGCGCGTCGTCCGGTCGATGACTCGAAATGAGGCGGAGATGGCGACAGACGACGTGCTGATCGTAGGCGGTGGTTTGGCGGGACTGTGCTGCGCCGAACGGCTCAGGAAGGCGGGAGTCTCTTTTCAGCTGTTCGAGGCGGCGGACGCGGTGGGGGGCCGCATTCGCACCGATTTGGTCGACGGGTTCCGGCTCGACCGCGGCTTCCAGGTGTTCCTCGACAGCTATCCCGAGGCCCGCGCGACGCTCGACTACGACGCCCTGCGGCTGAAACCGTTTCTACCTGGCGCCTTGGTGCGGTACGGCGGCCGTTTCCACACCCTGGCGGATCCATGGCGTTGTCCGCTCCGCGCTATCCGGTCGGTGTTTTCGCCGATCGGCACGCTCAGCGACAAGCTGCGGATCGCGAGCTTTCGTTCGTCCACGCTCCGCGGGTCGCTCGAAGATCAATTCGCAGCGCCCGAAACCACCGCGCTGGAAGCGCTGCAACAGCATGGTTTTTCCACGTCGATCATTGAACGCTTTTTCCGTCCATTCCTCGGCGGCATTTTTCTCGATCCCGAACTGCGGACTTCCAGCCGCATGTTGAGGTTCGTCTTTCGCATGTTTTCCACCGGGCTCGCCACGTTGCCGTCGGACGGCATGGAGGCGATTCCGCGACAATTGGCGGCGAAGTTGCCAACCGAGCGGATTCGGCTGCGAAGTCGGGTGAGCAAAGTTGAACCGCGTGCGGTTACGCTGGCGACGGGCGAACGAATCGAAGGACGGCAGGTCGTGCTGGCCGTGGAAGGCAGCGCTGCGCGCGGCCTGTTGGTTGGCGACGGCAATGCGGCGGCTGACTTGGCCACGCCGGCTGACTTGGCCGCGCCGACTGACTTGGCCACGCCGGCTGAGTTGTCTTCGATGGCCGAAGTCGGCCAGTCGGTGACCTGTATCTACTTCGCGGCGCCTTCCGCCCCGGTCGCCGATCCAGTGCTCATCTTGAACGGCGATGGCGAGGGACCGATCAACAATGTCTGCTTCCCGACTTCGGTGGCTCCGAGCTATGGTCCCGGCGGAAAGGCGTTGGCGTCGGTGACGGTGCTGGGGATGCCGTCCGACTCGCAGCGGTTGCTCGCGGATGTCCGACGGCAATTGGGACAGTGGTTTGGAAGCGAGTCATCGGACTGGTCGCTGTTGCGTGTCTATACGATCCCGTTCGCGTTGCCTCGGCAGTTTCCGCCCGCGTTGGCGAATCCGCGTCGCGAAGTGCGGTTGGCGAGCGGCATCGTGGTGTGCGGCGACCATCGCGACAATGCGTCGATCAACGGCGCGATGATGTCTGGTCGGCGAGCGGCGGAGGCCTTTTTGGAATCGCGACGATGAACGACCCCTGGCATCGCTGGCTGTTTCTCGGGCAGCTTGCCGCGACGCTGTACATGACCGGCCTGATCTGGTTCGTGCAAGTCGTGCATTACCCGTTGTTCGGCGGCGTCGGCCGCTCGGTCTTCGCGGCGTACGAGCAGCGGCATTCGGTGCTGACGACGTGGGTCGTGGCGCCGCCGATGTTGATCGAATTGGCGACCGTCGTGCTCGTGTTCTGGGTCCGTCCGCCGCAGTTGCCGCTCCCGCTGCTCTGGGCGGGCGCTGCGTTGGTGGCGGTGATTTGGCTCTCGACCTACCTCATTCAAGTCCCCTGCCACGGGCGGCTGGTCGCGGGTTACGACGAGTCCGTCCATCGCTGGCTGGTCGTTTCGAACTGGATTCGGACTTTCGCGTGGACCGCTCGGTCCGCCTTGCTGTTGGGAATTGCCGATCGCCTGATGCGTTGAACGGCGCCCTCCC
>JBIKVL010000358.1:0-5346 GCA_044356875.1 Pirellulaceae bacterium
CGAGCCTGATTTGAAGCGGGCGTTGGACTTGGTGATGAAGATGATGCCGATCGCGGGGAAGAGCGGCGAGGAGCGGGAGATCGCTCGCTTTGTCACCGATACGCTGCGGAAAGCGGGCGTGCCGGCTAAGGCGATCGTCTCGGACAATGCTCAGGAAAAGGCGGTCATTCGCGGCAATCAGGGCAATCTGATCTTGCAACTGCCCGGAACGCTCCGCGGGCCGCGGCGGATGTTGACCGCTCATCTGGATACGGTGCCGCTGTGCGTCGGTTGCCGACCGAAGCGGACGGGCGACATGGTTCGGTCGAGCGACCCGAACACGGCGTTGGGCGCCGACAACCGGGCAGGAGCCGCCGTATTGCTCAACACAGCCGTCGAGATTGTCAGTCGCGGATTGCCGCATCCGCCGGTGACGTTTTGCTGGTTCATCCAGGAGGAAGTCGGTTTGTACGGGGCACGGTTCCTGCAAAAGAACCTGTTGGGGAATCCGAAGCTGGTATTCAACTGGGACGGTGGATCGGCGTCGAAGTTGACGGTGGGCGCGACCGGAGCCTATCGCCTGCGGATCCAAGTCTCGGGCTTGGCGAGCCATGCGGGGGTTGCGCCCCACAAGGGCGTGAGCGCCATCGCGATCGCGGGACTTGCGATCGCCGATTTGCAGCGGAACGGTTGGCATGGCCGGGTGGTCAAACCGGAAGGCGAGGGAACGAGCAACATCGGCGTGATCCAAGGCGGCGAAGCCACGAATGTGGTCACCGACAAGCTGTCGATCCGCGCGGAAGCCCGTAGCCATGATCCGCAGTTCCGCACACGGATCGTCGACGAGATCGAGGCCGCCTTCCAGCGGGCAGCGGCCGAAGTGCGGAGCGTCGAGGGACAAGCGGGAAAGATCGAATTCGAACGGCGGATGGACTACGAGTCATTCCGGCTGGCGGAAGACGAAGCTTGCGTGCTCGAAGCCGAGGCGGCGGTGCGGGCGGTCGGACTGACGCCCGAGCGGGCGATCTCGAGCGGCGGCCTGGACGCCAACTGGATGACCGAGCGGGGCTTGCCCGCCGTGACGCTCGGCTGCGGCCAAGTCGCGCCGCACACGGTCGCCGAGGCGCTCGATATCCGCGAATTCGAATCGGCATGTCGCATCGGCCTGCGGCTCGCGACGGGCTAGTTGCTAGTTGCTAGTTGCCAGTTGCTGGTTGCTGGTTGCCAGTTGCTAGTTGCTAGTTGCCAGTTGCCAGTTGCTGCGGATGGCGCGGGTGGCTGAGAATTGAGAGCTAGAACCCTGGACCCTGAAACCTGAAACCTGATCGCTGAACCCTGATCGCTAGTCGGCGGTGAACTGATGGAACTGGATGACGAGCTGTGTCTTTGCTTTCATGTCACGAAGCGGAAGGTCGTGAGCTTTTTGCGAGTGAATCGGCCCAAGCGGGCGGCGCAGCTGAGCGAGTGTTTTGGGGCGGGCACGGGGTGTGGCTGGTGTCGGCCGTTTCTGGAGCGGCTGTTCGAGTCGGCTTCCACCCGCGGTGACTTGGAGGCCGAACTGCCCGCGCCATCGGAGTACTCCCAGCAGCGGGCCGCCTACCTGGCCGCTCGCAAGACATCCCGTGGCGAGGGCGATCGATGACGGCGTTTCGCGCTCGTTTTCGCACCTGCGTTCGCGCTTGTATGGCGGGCCGTCACGGCCTAGCATAACGCCGCGTCGTTTGTCCTTCGTTTTCCAGGAGAAGTCACAGTGGCCTTATCTTTATCGCGTTTGGTGCGTCGCTGCCGGCCGTTCGGCTTGGCCGCGTTGTTGTTCACTCTGTCCGAGGCCGGCATCGTCGGCGCCGACGAGCCGCGCGGGGATGTCCCCGCCGAAGCGAAGGCCAAGGTCGAAGCGTTGATGAAGGAAGCCCGCGAACTGAAAGAAGCGGGCAAGCACGACGAAGCGCGGGCGCTTCAGGAAAAGGCCGAGTCGCTCGCTAACAAACTGCGCGAAGCGGCAGGCGCTGCCGGCGAGAAGCGGGACGTTCCCCGCCCCTCCCCGGAGATGCTCGAACGCGCCGAAAACGAAATCCGTCAACGTCGGGAACGGGCCGCGGATCTTCGAGCCGCTGGCAAGGCCGACGAAGCGGAAAAGCTGGAAGCCGAAGCCAAATCGATGATGGAAAAATTCCGTCGAGTCCTGGCGGAAATTCGGGAGCGTGAAGGGGTGCGACGCGAGGGCCCGCCACGCGACGGCGAGCGTCGGCCAGACGCGCCACGCGAAGGTGATCGCCGGCCAGACGCGCCCCGCGAAGGCGATCGCCGGCCAGACGCGCCCCGCGAAGGCGATCGCCGACCAGACGCGCCACGTGAAGGCGAGCGCCGACCAGACGCGCCACGCGACGGCGAACGTCGACCAGACGCGCCACGTGAAGGCGAGCGCCGACCAGACGCGCCACGCGACGGCGAACGTCGACCGGATGCGCCACGCGAAGGCGAGCGCCGACCAGGCGTTCCCCGCGAGGGCGAGCGCCGGCCAGAAGTTCCGCGCGAAGGCGGACCGCGTCGTGAAGGCCCGCCGCCGCGCGAAGGTGAACGCCGCGACGCGCCGATGTTCCGAGACAGCCAAGCGGTTCGCGAAGAGGTCCGGGAGCTCCGCGAGTCAGTGACTCGGATGCGGGCCGAGATGGAAGAGTTGCGCAACCTGGTGCGTCGTTTGGTAGAGAAGAGCGAAAGCCGGTAGAGGTCTATGGAAACACCGTCATTTGTGCCCCTCGCTGTCACGATGTGGGGGGCTGCTGGAGGCGCTGGGAATGTTGGCTGGTGGACGTTCGCCTATGTGGTCTTGGCCCTATTCCTGGTGTTTCTGAACGGTTTCTTTGTGCTCGCCGAGTTCGCGATTGTGAAAGTCCGCGCTAGCCGGTTGGAAGAGCTAGCACGGCAGGGAAACGCGCGGGCGCGGGCGGCAAAACGGATGGTCGGCCAGCTCGACGATTATCTGTCCGCGACCCAGCTCGGCGTCACCGTTGCCAGCCTCGGCTTGGGTTGGGTGGGCGAACCGGCGTTCGCGTCGTTAGTCGAATCGGTGTTCGGCAAACTGGGTTGGTCGTCCGCCGCCAGCCACACGGCGTCGGTGGCGTGCGCCTTCACGCTAATCACGTTTTTGCACATCTTGTTCGGCGAGTTGGCTCCGAAGAGCATGGCGATCCGCCGGGCCGAGGAGTGTTTATTGGCGATCGCCACGCCGCTGCGCTGGACCTACTACATCTTCTATTTGCCCATGACCGTGCTCAACGGCGCGTCGAATCTGCTGCTGCGGATGATCGGGCTGCAACCAGGCCATCACGAGGTGGCGCATTCGGAAGAGGAGCTGCGGCTGTTGTTGTCGACCGCGCAGACAACCGGCGGTTTCTCACTGAACCGGATGCTGATCCTTGAAAACATTTTTGACCTGGGAGGACAAACGGTTCGCGAGGCGATGATTCCGTGGTCGCAGGTGCATTACGTCTCGCGACGGGATTCCTGGGAGCAGATTGTCCGCACGGTCACGGAAACCCGGTTCTCCCGCTATCCAGTGATCGAGGCCGAGGGACCGCCCACTCATTATCTCTTGTCGAAGGACTTGATCACGCGGCCGGGCGAAACGCCCGATTGGACCAAAGCGATGCGACGGCTGCCCGCCGTCGGTCCCACCGACAACCTGGAACAGGTGATGCAGCGTCTGCAAGGCGACGGCGCCAACATGGCGATCGTGCTTCGCGACGACCAGCCGACCGGCGTGATCACCTTGGAGGATATCCTCGAAGAGGTCGTCGGGCGGATCGAGGACGAGTATCCGCGGTTGCCGCCGATGTATCTGAAGGACGCGCTGTCGCTCGGAGGCGTCATCCTCGACATCGAGGCGCGGGATTCCGAAAACGCCATTCGCGAGATGGTTGCGGCCATTCCGCCCGCGAACCTGCCGTCGGGTCTGAACGTGAATGTCGCCAATCTGGCGTTGGCCCGCGAACGGCAATTGCCGACGGACCTTGGCAACGGCGTCGCCATTCCGCACGCCCGTTGCCCGGGACTTTCCCAAACCATCATGGTCGTGGGAAGATCCGTCGAGGGGATCGTTTTTCAGCCATCGAACGCGACTCCAGTGAGACTGATCTTTTTGCTGGTCACGCCCGCCGAGCGTCCTCAAGCGCAGGTGTTTTTCCTGCAACAGTTGGCGCTTGTCGCCGCCAGTGAACTCGTCCGCGAGCGGATCGCTCGGGTGTCGACCGCCGCCGAAGTGATTCAGATCATCGCCGCCGCCGACCCGGCGATCACTGGATAGCAGGCCCGAAGAACCAAAAACAAAAGATCCCGCCGCAACATGGCGGTCGTTAAATCCGGTGATTCCAGGCGTCGTGACTGTAGCGTTCGGCGACCAGCCGCGCGGTCAGTTCCCGCGGCCACTCGACAAGCGGTTCGTGAGCCTCCCAGGCGTTGGCGAGCGACCGGCGGAGGGCGGCCGGATCGACGGCCAGGTTGCGGATGAAGTCGCCATGCGGCCGGTTGTCGCGATAGTCCGGTTGGCGGGGCGGCGGCGCGAGCCACCGCGTCACCGTTTCGAGCGGAAACGCGTAGAGCAGCGTGCCGTGATAGAGCAGGTGGGCGCGTTTGCACCGCAAGCTGTTGCCCGAAAACTTGCGTCCGTCGACCGCCAAGTCGCTCGTGCCGCGAATCTCGACGCCACCGGCGAGCGTCTCCAGCGCGGTGCGCACCCGGGAGAGCACGAATTCGTGGGCGACTTCAATCATCGCCAAGCGCGGGTGGGCCTCGTAAGGCAGCAGCACGGTGTACATCAGGCAACCGGGGCCGATCACCACGGTGCCGCCACCGCTCGGCCGCCGCAACACCGGCACGCCGGCCGCCACGCAGTCGTCCCAATGCGTTTCTTCGCGAAAACGGCATGATCGGCCGAGAATCACCGCCAATTCGGGCGATTCCCACAGACGCAGCACGCGGTCCGGCCCGACGCCAGCGTCGGCCTCCTCGAGCAACGCTTCGTCGAGCGCGAGGTTTTCAGCCGGGGTCGGTAGGGTGAGGTCGAGCAGCTTCATGGCCCTCAATTTACGACGGATGGAAACGGGGGGAAGCCCGGCAGGACGCCGGTCCTGCGACGGTCGACCGGTTCCGCAACGCTGAAAGGGTGCCCCTTTTGATTCCGCCAGTCGGCTCCTACACTGCGACAGAGCAGGTCAAGGTTCGAACGGCGGCACGCACCGTGGGTCCGGGGCCGGTTTTGGGGCCGGTCGGGGCCGGTCTGAGATCGGTTTCGGGCCGGCCTGGGGCCGATTTGGTTTTCCGAAGGTGAATTATGGCAAGCGGTTCCGATCCGCAGCGAAAAGCGGCAGC
>JBIKVL010000359.1:0-5344 GCA_044356875.1 Pirellulaceae bacterium
TACCGACCCATGGCGCGCTCGGGCCGCTCGTTGTGCATTGGCCGAGTAAAGTCCCGGCGGGCCTGCGAACCGTCGGCCTTCGTGGCGAGCCCGAGTTTCTGGCGTCGATCGCCGACCTCATTCAGTCGACACGCCGCTCGACAACGGGACGGGCGAGTTCCCCATGGACGACTAAGCCATTGGCGAAGTGACCGGGCGGCTTACGCCGCTCCGCTAAAAGGAGCGGGCCGGGCGGCTTATTTCGCAACGCTGGCCGGGCGGCTTACGCCGCTCCGCTAAAGAGGAGCGGGCCGGGCGGCTTATTTCGCAACGCTGGCCGGGCGGCTTACGCCGCTCCGCTAAAGAGGAGCGGGAGCGGGAGCGCCGATATCGATGCGGTAACGGTCGGCGATCCGCATCAGCAGCTCGACAAGCAAAAGATCGGCTCGATTGTGGACATGTCGTCCGCCGCGGCCCTGGAGTCCATCGAGGACAAGCTGCAGCGCGCGGAGATGCATGGCGAGAATCGCGCCGGTGGTCGGGCGATGAGCGGCGAGTTGTTGCGTCCAATCCTCGAGCGTGGGACCAAGATGGCCCGAACCCATGACCACATACGCTCGCAACAGTTCGACGTAATCGCGGCGAATCGCCCAAGGGATGGCCGACGGAATCGCTTCGCCTTCGTTGGCGACGGAGGCGGCGCTAGGCGATTCCAATCCGTGCTTGCTGGCGAGCAACCGCTGTTGCTCGAACAGGCGAACGGCTTCGTCTTCTTCCCAGGCGTCGCGTTGTCGTCGCGCGATCCGCAGTTGCTCGTTTTCGCGCAGCAGCAACCGTCGTTCCCGCGCGCGGGCGATTTGCCACAGCAGCGTGCGAGTGGCGGTGGTGCGAAGGCACAGGTAGGCATCGGCGCCCGCCTCGTAACAGAGCGCGGCGATCTCCTGGTCGGCGGCCATGCCGAGCACGATGATTGGCTGCGTGTCGCTCGACGCCGTGTGAATCGCGTCCAGCACGGCCGGCGCGTCGAGTTCGACGGAATCGTGGGCGACGAGCACGATGTCGTAGACGCGTTCGCGTAGCCGCGCAAGGCCGGCGGGCAACCCCACCGCTTCCCGCAATCGCACCTCGGTGGCGCTGTCGTTGGCGATCGCTTGCGCGAGCGACTGGCCGAGGCGGCTGGAACCGGTGATCAAGAGCGCGTCGACCAAAGGCGGCATTTCGCCCCAGGGCGTAGCGGGAAATCTACTCGCGGAAAAATCGGTGGCCGACTCCATCCAGCGTCTCCTATCCGATCGTTCAAAGAGCGATCATTCAAAGAACGAGACTCCAATCCGCCGAGCGAACTGGAACCACTCCATTGGAGGCACCATTGTAAGCCCGACTTGCGGCCCGTCGAGCCGTCGGCGGCGGTGGCTCGGCGACAAACGACCGCGGCGGTTGTCGCTTTAGCGGACCGGCGTAAGCCGCCCAGCCCTCTTGTAGCGGAGCGGCGTAAGCCGCCCGGTAAGCGAGCCGCTCGACGTGAACATCGAACCGACGCCCCAACCCAATCGGCGTCCGCGATGGCGTTTCGCGGTGCCGACATTCCACCGGGCGGCTTACGCCGCTCCGCTAAAAAATAGTGAACAATCGCCGTTCATCTAGCTTCCGCGGCCTGCCGTGGCGGGGAGTTTCCCTTCCGCTTTTTCTTGCTCGCGTTTGATCTCCGCGATCCGCTTTTCGACGCGAATCTTTTGGAGACTGGCTCCGAGCATCGGCTGAGCGGCTTCATACCAGTGTCGGGCGCGGATGCGGCCGCTCGACCGCTCGGTTTCGACGCTCAACTTTTCCGCGAAGTCCCACCATTGATCACCGACCGCGACCATCGCCTCGCCGTCCGTCGGCTGCGCGAGGTCGGATTCGGCGAGCTTTCGCAGCAAGGCATTATCGCCGCGAGCCGCCATCGGGAGGCCGCGGTCCCAGTCCCGCTTCAGCAGCAGGTAATAGCGGCCGACGGCCGCGTTCGCCGCCGGATCCTCGGGAGCCCGCACCAGCGTGTGTACATGGTCCGTAATCCGCTGATAGGCGACACGCGTTTCCCGCAGATTGTTCTCACGCAGATTCACCAGATACTCGCGTTCGGCGCTGCGTCCACGACGGGCGGCGTTCATGGCGAGCCGATAGAGCGACTGGGCGGCTTTGAAATCGTCCAGTTCGAGCGCTTCGTCGCCGAGTTTCAAACTGTTGTCGTAGAGCGGCGCGAGTTCGGACTCGGCGGCCAGGTTGACCACGGCTTGTTCGAGCACCTTGAGCTTCATGCTGAGGAGATCGACGCGGAATTCGCGACCGAGCCGATCGCAGGCCTCGATCGCGACCGTCACGTCGCCCGCCTTGGCGGCGATGTCACGGGCCGCCCGCAAGAGCACGAAGCGGCCGGCCGAGTCGGCCTCGATACGCTCGACGTCCTCGATTAGCTTTTTGGCGAAGTCGCGTTTGTCCTTGTCGAGCTTCGCGTTCTTGAATTCCTGGCTATACAAATCCCGCACGATCGTCGACGCCTGCTCGAGCTGCTCCTCGGACGGCGGCTCGCGACGGATGTCGGCGAGCGGCTCGTCGACTTGACGCGCTCGCCCCCCGTCGCTTCTCGTGGTTGGGGAAGACATCGTCCGGGTATCGGCAACCTTGGGCTGGCCTTCCAGAGGCGTTTTTTTCGGGTCAGGGACGATATCGTCCTTCGAAATCGGGGCACCTGTGGCCTTGGCGATCTTGTCTTCCCAAGCCGGTAAACCATAAGAGCGAGCGGGCGGCTCTCCACCCGCGATCGTGAACAATCCGGGGATCAAGATGGCTGACGCTGACCTTGGCCACAGCGACACGGAACCGTCCGTCCAAGCCAGGAGAAAACCCTCCGCATACAGATTCTCGAGTCCTTGGAGCGGTTCGGTTGCGGACGGGTAGTAATCTGCCGGAGACGTCCATTCGACCGCGAAATCGTCGTCCACCTCCAACATTGCCGCCGTGGTGTTGAAGCCGTCCCTAATCGCAGCTAGCCCGACACCCGTGACCGCGCCGGGAGGAAATGCCGAAGCTTCACTTGAAACCAGTAGATAGTTTGTCCGAGTATCCGATCGAGCGGGCGACTGAAACACCGGCGGGATCTTGGCGAGCAACGCCTTGTTGCGGGGAGAATGCCATGGCTCTTTCAAGTTGAACATGGCGTAAAGTTGGCTATGGCCAAGGTATGGAAGTAGCAGCACCCGCCAACTTAAGCATTTGTTCTCTTCGACATCACGGGACGCGCTGGGGGGAAAAGAGTTCTTCTCCGCCGCGTAAACGGCCATTGCCGCGGCGATCTTGCGCATGCGGATCGATGACAATCGCCGGTATTCTTCAGCAGTAATTGACTGTCGATTCTTTGATTCTTCCACGTCCAGTTGCAGCGCCGCAGGATCCGCAGGTTGAAATACAGCACCGGGGCCCCTTGCGGCCGTCGTCGCAGGGGCGGCAGACGCGGACAGAGGTGGGGCCGTGTTTGACGCTGTGGCGGTGTCCGCAGTCAGATCCCCGCCAGCGGCTTGCGGTATCGAATTCCCGGCAGTTTTGACGGGCGGTGAATCGACTGGCGGAGCGACACCTTGGTTGCCCGAATTGGGCTTTGGCGGGCGAGGCTTGGGAAGGTATTTCGTATTGTCGCTACACCCTATCGCGACAACCAATGAAGCGAAGGCGGTAAAGGCCGTGACTATCGGATGGCTCTTTCTGGCGGTGGCGCCTGTCTCACGGACCATCGCGCGCGTTTCCATGAAGGCATGGCACTCTTCGAACTTTTTGTTAATCGCCATGACGACTGTTGCTGCGGAATGGGACATGAAGATTCGTCGCTCGCGCGCTCAGTGAATTCCGTTCGAGGCTGTCAATGTCAACGAAAACGCTCTTCACGAACCTTACCGGTCCGTGAAGAGCCGATATTCAACCATTGCGTCGTGCCATTTTGTCTCAAGGACTTAAAGGCGTGGCGCTTAAGGAATCGCGGGACTTAATCCAGCGTCGCCTTGTTGGTCTGCTTTTCCACGAAAATGCCCGTGAAGATTTGCTCCGGAGGCAGCTCGACCTGATTGTCACGATAGCCAATGGAATCCAATTGAGCCGACGTCGCGGCGGACGAGATATTGAAACCAGGATTCAAGTATCCATCGCCATTCAAGTCCTTGAACGTCCGGATGCTGCCGTCCGCGAACAGAACATTGCATTGGCCACCATGCACTGGGGCCATGTCGCGGAAGTCCTGCAGATGGCTGGCGGCATTGCCAACGAGTGGGCCGACGCCAGGAGGCGGCTGCTCGTCGCGGAAGAGGCTGTACACGATCGTGTTGCTATTCGCATCGATGACGCTAATCGGCGCGTCCACGTCGTTCCAGTCGTCAAAGGCCGTGAGGCTGCCGATGTTCCGCGCAGGACCGTCACTGAACGACTCACAGGTGCGTTGACCATATTCCCCGTATTTGCCGAGATTCAGCTTGAGCGAGGCCTCGTTCGAGTCGCCAACATTGGAATCGAAGAAGAGGGCGATCTGTGACGAAGGATGGTAGCTCGATTCCACCACACGCCGGCTTAGAGGTCCTCGTGAACCAGCCAAACTCTTGACCGAGCCCGTATTTGCCTCGACCCAAACCAGGTCTCCACCGGCGCCAGCCTCCAGCTTCGGACCCGTCAGCGCGAAATGGTAGCTCGTCGAATAATTGGTGTTGTATCCCTTGTCAAGAAAGAAGGCGATCACCGCATCCGACTGTTCATTCGGAGTTCCGTTGCCGTCCTTATCGCCAACGCTGGCGGAAACAAACGCGAAGGAGTTGTTCCAGTTGACGCCGGCACCCCGTCGACGCTTCGCTTCTGGAGCCCACTCGGCAGTAGGCGTGTTCGAGCTGCCGCAGTAATCGTTAATCTTTTCGTTGACCTTCGCCGGATTCGAGGGGCAGAGCATTTCGCTCGGCTTGCCAGCACCCGAATTCACCATGTCCGCGACCCAGCCGATCGTGTCGATCGAGCCAAAACGGCGGCCGTCAAAACCGCCCGTCGAGTAAGCTTCACCCGGATCGCGGTCGGCATGCCCAGTGATGCTGATGTAAAATTGCCGCATGTTGTTTTGGCAAGTCGAGCGCCGCGCGGCTTCGCGGGCCGAACTCAATGCCGGCAGCAGGATCGCGGCGAGGATCGCCACGATTGCGATCACCACCAGCATTTCCACCAGCGTGAAACCCTTCTTCTGCATCTTCATCCGCTCTGTTCCTGTTCACTTCGGGCGGGCCGCGACGCGCCGGGGACCGTCCGGGAAATAGGGCCGCCCTTCCGACCATTTCCCAAACCGACGGCCACCCGCCGTCGCCCG
>JBIKVL010000360.1:0-5328 GCA_044356875.1 Pirellulaceae bacterium
AGGCGACCGTGGACCGGTTCCCGGAGATCACAGTCCCGTTTGGACACTTGGCTAGCCAGACGGCGGACTCTACTCCGCCACGTAGCGCCGATGGGGCCTGAAGAGTGCTCCGTCTTCTTCGAAGACTTGCGTCGACCCGCGTCGCGCGGCATCCTATGATCTGGTTTCGCCGATTACTTCGCGGAGCCGATATCGCGCCGCGATGTTCGACGAACAGCAATCGGCGATCCAAGGCTTAAACAACTCAGGTGGAGTGGCAACCATGCGTCGGGAATTCGCGGCGTTGCGGATGGTTCGATCGGTCTGGCGGCGAACGATGGCGGTAGCGATCGCCATGGCGCCGGTCTTGCTGGCTGTCGCGGGTTCGTTCCACGGCGACTTGGCGGGAACTCAGTGGGCAACAGCGGCTGATCCGGCACCGATCGCGGGACTCGGTCCGAAGGGACCCGTTCGCAAGCTGCATGGAGACCTGAAGTTCACCGAAGGGCCGGCGGCCGACGGCGCGGGCAACCTGTACTTCAGCGACATTCCGGCCGAGCGGATTTACAAGGTGGATGCGGCGGGCGCGATGACCGTGTTCCTCGAACCATCCAAGCACACCAACGGGTTGATGCTCAACGCCAAGGGCAACATCGTCGCCTGCGAAATGGATGGCCGGCTGGTCGAAATCGACATCGCCACCAAGCAAGTGAAGTCGTTGGCCGACGGTTACCAGGGCCAGCGGTTCAACGCTCCGAACGACTTGGTGTTGGACCAAGCCGGTGGCGTCTACTTCACCGATCCGCGGTTCCGCGCTCCGATGCCGCTGCCCCAATCGAAAGAGGCGTTTTACTACCTCTCCCAGGACGGCAAAGTCACGCGGCTCGGCGAAAACCTCGCGGCGCCCAACGGCGTGATCCTCTCGCCAGACGAAAAGACGCTGTATGTCATTCCAAGCATGCAGAAACAGATGTACGCGTATCCCGTCCTGGGACCAGGGAAGCTCGGCGAAGGCCGCGTCTTCTGCGAATTGGCCCAGCGTGAGCCCACCGGCAATGGCGGCGGCGACGGTCTGACCGTCGACGTTCAAGGCAATCTGTACATCACATCCGCCCTGGGGCTGCAAGTGTTCAGTCCGGCGGGCAAGGCGCTGGGCGTGATCGCCTTCCCCGAACAGCCCGCGAACGCGACCTTCGGCGGCCCCGGCCTCAAGACGCTCTACGTGACCGCTCGCACGGGCCTATACGCGGTCGACATGGAAGTCGCCGGCCACGTCTTCCCCGGCAAAAAGTAGGCCCGCCTCCCGAACCGATTCCCGTCCCTTCACCTCCCGTCCCTTCACCTCCCGTCCTGCCACTTCCCCTTCCCGCCACCTCCCGCCTCGTCCCATTCCGCTCCACCATCACGTCTTCCCAACCCACTCCGCAAAGGGCCTGAACATGTCTCAGCAACTTGATCGACGCATGATCCTCCGCGGACTCGGCACCGCCTTGGCGCTCCCGTTGCTCGACGCGATGGGAGACGACGCCGGCGCCTCGAACGCGGCGATGGCGGCGGAAACCGCTCGGACGGCTGGAGCTGCGGCGACGGAACCGAGCGTTCCGCTGCGGATGGCGTTTCTGTACGTTCCCAACGGAGTCCACATGCCGGCGTGGGTACCCGAGCAGGAAGGGGCGAAGTATGAACTGCCGTCGATCCTCGAACCGCTCGCCGAACTCAAGGCCGACTTCAGCATTCTCTCGGGGTTGACGCAACAAAAGGCGAACGCCAACGGCGATGGCGGCGGCGACCACGCGCGGGCCTTGACCACGTTCCTCACCGGAACCCAAGCCAAGAAAACGTTTGGAGCCGACATTCGCGCCGGCGTTTCCGTCGACCAGTTGGCGGCGGCCAAGGTCGGGCGCCGCACCCGCTTCCCCTCGTTGGAGCTGGGAGCGGACGCGGGTGGCCAGTCGGGCAATTGCGACTCCGGCTACAGCTGTGCCTATTCCTCGAACATCGCCTGGCGCAGCGATACTCAGCCGGTTCCCAAGGAGACGAATCCCAAGCTGATCTTCGAGCGGCTGTTCGCCAATGGACGCGAGGGCGAGTCGGCGGAGGCGCGGGCGAAACGCGAACGCTACAACCGCAGCGTGCTCGATTTCGTCCAGGAAGATGCCCGGCGGCTCCAAGGACAGCTTGGGGCGGGCGATCGCCGCAAGCTGGACGAGTACCTGAGCGCGGTCCGGGAACTTGAAGTGCGAGTGGCACAACAGTCCAAGGCGATCGACGCGAAGTCGCTCGGGTTCGATCCGCCCAGCGGCGTGCCGGGCAGCTACGAAGCGCACCTGCGCATCCTGGCGGATCTCATGGTGCTCGCCTTCCAGACCGACATGACGCGAGTGTCGACCTTCGTGTTCGCCAACGAGGGCAGCAATCGCAGCTACGCCTTCATCAACGTGCCCGAAGGCCATCATGACCTATCGCATCACGGCGGCGACAAGGCGAAGCAGGAGAAAATCCGTCAGATCAACCGGTTCCACACCACGCAGTTGGCCTATTTCCTGCGGCGGTTGAAAAGCGTGCGGGAAGGCGATTCGAACCTGCTGGACCGCAGCATGATCGTCTACGGCAGCGGCATCGGCGACGGCAACGCGCACAACCACGACAATCTGCCAATCCTGTTGGCGGGACGGGGCGGCGGAGCGTTGCAGCCGGGGCGACACGTGAAGTTCGACAACGGCACGCCGCTGACGAACCTCTATCTGACGATGCTCGATAATTTCGGCGTGCGCAGCGAAAAGCTGGGCGACAGCACGGGCCGCCTGGCGAACATATAAGCCAACACTCGTGCCGTCCCGCGGACAACCGCTGATCTCCGTTTCCTAATGCTCTCCCGACGCTGCGGGGCTTGCGAGCCAGCACAGGATGGGGCAGACTCTTCCCGTCGGCCGCGGCGGATGGTTCGCGGCCGCTTCCGGTCAATTGGAACCGAGGGGAGGGGATGCGATGCGCTGTTTCGCCTTTCATCTCATGCCGTGGGATCGGCTTCCGGCCGACTTCAACGAGAAGTACGAGTCGGCTTGGACTTGGCTGCCCAATTCGATTTACGAGCCCCGTCACGGCCACGAACTTTACAACCGCTATCTCGACGAACTGGTGCTCGCCGATGAACTCGGGTTCGACGGCGTCTGCGTGAACGAGCACCACCAAAACGCGTACGGGACGATGCCGAGCCCGAATTTGATGGGCGCCATCCTCGCTCGGCAAACCAAGCGGGCGAAGATCGCCGTCATCGGCAACGCCTTGCCGCTGTACAACCCGCCCACGCGGGTCGCCGAGGAATTCGCCATGATCGACGTGATCAGTGGCGGCCGGCTGATCGCCGGGCTGGTCGTCGGTGGCGGGCCCGAGTACTACAGCTTCACGGTAAACCCGACGAATGCCCGCGCCATGTTCATGGAGGCGATGGATTTGGTGCTGCGGGCGTGGTCCGAACCGGGGCCGTTCGAGCATTACGGCGAATTCTGGAAGCTTAAGTACGTCAACCCCTGGCCGCGCCCGATCCAGCAGCCGCATCCGACGGTGTGGATTCCCGGCGCGGGCAGCAAAGAAACCATCGACTTGGTCGCCGCCCGCCGCTTCGGCTACATGGGCATCCCGTACTTCCACATGGATTTCTTCCGCAAGAATTTCGCCAGCTTCCGCGAAGCTTGCCAACAGCATGGTTATCGCGCATCTCCGTACCAGCTCGGTTGGCTCTGTCCCATCTACGTCGCGGAAACCGACGAGCAGGCTTGGGAGGAATACGGTTCGCATCTGTTCTACTTCGCCCACAGCCTGCTGAAGGGACTGGTCGTCTTGCCGCCGGGCTACACCAGCCCGCGGTCGATCGCCGGCATCAACAAAGCGCTGGGACAATTCCTGAGCACCGTGAAGACGCGGGAAGAGATCGAGCGGGGTGGATACGCGATTGTCGGCAGTCCCGCGACGGTCCGCGACAAGCTGAAGGACTACGCCGGCGTGCTGGGCGTCGGCAATCTGCTCGGACTGTTCCAACTGGGCACGCTGCCCGCCGACCTGACGAGGAAAAGCATGCGGCTGTTCGCGTCGGAAGTGATGCCGACGCTGCAGGCGTTCGAGCCCGATCCGACGATGCCGGCCGGTTCCGAGCCCGCGCCCGCTTCCGCTCTCGCGTCCGCTCCCCCGGCAGCCCCGCGGCCACGGGGAACCGAGCTGGCCCCGACGTCCCGTTGATCTGCCTGTCGCCTTCCATGGAGCCGCGTCTCAGCTTGACGCCAGAGTCCTTTCCATGCCCGAGACCCGCTTCGTTCCAGTTGGTGACCGAAAAATCCAGGTGATGGTCGGTGGCCAGGGCCCGCCGCTCTTGTACCTACACAGCGCGGGCGGCGAAACCGAGTGGTTTCCATTTGTCGAAAGGCTCGCGGAAACGCATACGGTCTACTTGCCGGCGCATCCGGGATTCGCCCTGTCGACAGGCTTGGAATCGATTCGCGATATCTACGACTACGCGTGGCACTACGAGGATTTGCTCGCCACGCTCGGGCTTGACCGAGTGCCGATCGTCGGCCTATCCCTCGGCGCCTGGCTGGCCTGCGAACTGGCCATCCTGCGGCCCAACCGTGTCGAGCGTCTCGTGCTGGTCAACGCCGCCGGCTTGCACGTTCCCGGCGCGCCGATGGCCGAGCTGTTCATCGACGACTTGGCGAAGTTGCGTCAGCTGCTGTTTTTCGACCAACAGTCGCCCGGAATCGAACTGCTCATGCCCTCCGGACTCGACGACCCACGCATCCTGATGTGGCTGCGAGCGCGGGAAGCGACCGCCCGAGTCGGTTGGAATCCGTACTTGCACAATCCACGACTGCCTCAGCATCTGCGCCGCATCCAATGTCCATCGCTGGTGCTGTGGGGCCGCCACGATCGGTTGATTCCGCTGGCGCACGGCGAGTTCTACGCCGCGCACCTGCCCCATGCGAGGCTGGAAATCATCGAGCAATGCGGGCACATGCCGCCGTTTGAAAAACCGGCCGAGTTCGCCGCCGCCGTCCAACGTTTTCTCATGGAATGACGAATCAGCTTTGAGCGTTCAGTTGTCAGTTGTCAGTTGCCAGTTGTTAGTTGCCAGTTGCCAGTTGCCAGTTGCCAGTTGTTAGTTGTTAGTTGTCAGTTGTCAGTTGTCAGTTGTCAGTTGTCAGTTGTCAGTTGCCAGTTGCCAGTTGCCAGTTGCCAGTTGTTAGTTGTCAGTTGTCAGTTGTCAGTTGTCAGTTGCCAGTTGCCAGTTGCCAGTTGCCAGTTGCCAGTTGTCAGTTGCCAGTTGTCAGTTGTCAGCTTGCAGCCACCGACCTCCAG
>JBIKVL010000361.1:0-5321 GCA_044356875.1 Pirellulaceae bacterium
ATCCGGTGATCGACGACTTTAGTCATGGCTGGCGGGATTGGTACGCGCTTTCGCCGGACAACCCGCATCATTGGGAGTTCTCGACGCGAAAACTGTCCGACGCGAAATGGCGGGGCCAAGAGGGCGAACGGCTCGCGGTTGAAGTCCAAGCCGAGAAGCCGAACGAATTGCTGATCGTGTTGACGGAGAACTTCTTCCGGTCGTATCGCGGCAAGCAGCGGGAATGCGTGGCCGTGGTCAAGCTGCATGGCGGCCCAGACCCACAAACCGCCACCCTCGCGCCCCAAGACTTCCAAACGACTGACGGTGAAGCCTTATCATCATGGAGTCAAGTCGATCTATTATCGTTCCGCGCGTATGTGGAGAAGGGCCAGCGGCTGATCGGCAGCAAAGACTGGCAAGGGGCGCGGCCCGTGTTTCGGAAGCTGTGGTGGCAAGGCCGGCCCTTGGCCGCTTCCAACCCGGATCGGTAGGATGACGGCGAGAGGCGCTCCACCGAAACGCGAACCATTCGCGTTGGTAAGCGCTGACCGGACACCTCGACCATGCGTGAATCGCTGCCCATCGATCCCGTGCTGCCTCGACTGGTGGAGGCGCTGCGCGGCAGCGGGGCTGTCGTGTTGCAAGCGCCGACGGGCGCCGGCAAGACGACTCGAGTTCCCGCCGCATTGTGGCAAGCTGGACTGGCGGGCGAGCGTCAAATCGTGATGCTCGAACCACGCCGGATCGCCGCGCGTGCGGCCGCTCGGCGCATGGCCGCCGAACTGGGCGTGGAACTGGGCCGCGAAGTCGGTTTCCAAGTGCGGTTCGAACGCTGCGCCGGCCCGGACACGCGGATTCTCGTCGTCACCGAAGGCGTGCTCCTGCGGATGCTGCACGACGACCCGTTCTTGGAAGCGGTCGGCGTCGTTGTGTTCGACGAATTCCATGAACGCAGCCTCGATGTGGATCTCGGCTTGGGAATGACGCGACTGCTCCGCCGCACGGTCCGGCCCGACCTGGGAGTGGTGGTCATGTCCGCGACGCTCGCCGGCGAAGCGGTGGCCCGCTACCTGGACGACTGTCCGCTCGTCACCAGCGAGGGCCGGTTGTTTCCGGTTGAAATCGAGTATCTTCCGCGGGAGGCGCGGCAGCCATGGCCGGAAGTGATCACGCGGGCTTTGTGGCGGCTGCTCCCCCGCACCGACGGCGACATTTTAGTGTTCCTGCCGGGCGTGGGCGAAATCCACCAAACGGCGCGGCAGCTCGCGGAACTCGCGCGACGCGAACAGTTCGACATCGCGCCGCTCTACGGCGACCTTCCGGCCGACCAGCAGGACGCGGTACTCAATCCGGGTCCGCGGCGCCGGGTGATCCTGGCGACAAATGTGGCCGAAACCTCTGTCACCGTTCCCGGCGTGACGGGCGTGATCGACACGGGACAGGCACGCATCCTGGCGTTCGACCCAGCGGTGGGACTCGACCGACTCGAGTTGGCGGCGATCTCGCAGGCGTCAGCCGAGCAGCGGGCGGGCCGCGCGGGCCGGCTTCAACCGGGCCACTGCGTGCGGCTGTGGAGCGGCTCGCAGCATGGCTCGCGGCCCGCGCACAACGAGCCCGAGGTGCGGCGAGTGGACTTGGCCGGCGCCATCCTGCAACTGCATTCGCTGGGAGAAGCCGATATTCTCGCCTTCCCATGGTTCGAGCCGCCTCGAGCGGCGGCCGCTCGAAAGGCCACTGAGCTGCTGGAGCAGATCGGCGCCCTACACGACGGACAACTCACCCCGACCGGTCGCTTGCTCGCCCGACTGCCAGTACATCCCCGAATCGGACGGCTGCTGCTCGAAGGCCATCATGCCGGTTGCCTGGACCGTATCGCGCTGGCCGCCGCGCTACTGTCGGAACGCGACCCGTTCGGCCGCGGCCCCGGTGGCGCTGGCGGGACCACGGGCGCGGGTGGTTCCGCGAGCGGTTCCAGCCGCGGTTCTGTGGGGCCAGCCGGGCCCAACCGGCCTGCCGGTCCGACGCGCGCTTCGACCCGCTCCGACTTGCTCGAACGGGTCGAGGCGATCGAGGAGCATCTCGACAGCGGGCGCGTCGACTTTCCGGCCGGCAGCCTCTCACGGGGCGCCGTGCGCACGGTGGTTCAAGCCCGCGATCAGCTCGCAAGGCTCGTGCGGGCCGCTCTGCGGCGTTCGCCAGCGGGCTCGACTGGTATGGCTTCGTCCCCAGGGGCGACCTCTCGAATGGCGACGTCTCCATCCTCTGAGGGTACGCGGGACGAGTCGTTTCTCCGCGCGGTGTTCGCCGCGTTTCCGGATCGACTGGCGCGGCGACGCGAACCGCACAGTCCGCGGGCGTTGATGACCGGCGGCCGTGGCGTGCGACTCGATCCGGCCAGTGGCGTGCATCACGCCGAACTGTTCGTGTGCGTGGCGATGGACGCAGGCCAGGGCGAGTCCCGTGTGCGGATCGCGTCGGCGGTCGAACGCGACTGGCTGCCGCGCGACGGCTTCAACACGTCGGTCGACGTCGAGTTCGACGAGGCGACCAACCGGTTGGGCGCTCGGCGCCGAGTTCGCTATGCCGATCTGGTCCTCGACGAGTCGCCGGCGGCTTTGCCGTCGGGGGAAGCGGCCACTCAGGCGCTGGCGGCGGCCGCCACGACCCGGTTGCCGCAAGTGCTGCCCGCCGCGGACAGCGATGCGGGGCGTTTCCTGGCCCGCGTCCGCTGCCTCCGCGAGTGGATGCCCGAGTTGGAATTGCCGCCGCTCGGCGATTCCGACCTGGTTCCGCTACTGCCCTGGGTATGTGCCGGCTGCCGGACGTTGGACGAGGTACGCGAGTCCGATTGGCAGTCGGCGATCGCCAGTTTGCTGACGCCTTCGCAGCAACAGGCGGTCCGCCGCGAGGCGCCCGAGCGTATCACGGTGCCGAGCGGCAGCCAGATCGCGCTCGCGTACGAACCGGGTCGGCCGCCCGTGTTGGCGGTTCGCATTCAGGAGGTCTTTGGACTTCGCGACACGCCACGGATCGCGGGCGGGCGCGTTCGCGTGCTGATGCACTTGCTGGGCCCCAACTATCGGCCACAGCAAGTCACGGAAGACTTGGCGAGTTTCTGGGGTTACGCCTACCAGGAAATTCGCAAGGAACTGCGGCGGCGCTATCCGAAACACGCTTGGCCGGACGACCCCGCGACCGCCACCCCGGAGAGCCGCCCGAAGAGGCGTTAAGCCGCGCTTTTGCCCCAGAGACAGATTCTCTCACGGAGGCACAGAGTCACGGAGGGGAAAGCGCCGCATGCGGGTCGCTCGCCGCCTCGGCGTGGAGCTGAAGGGGGAAGCGAACCGGGGCCGCGTCAGGATCGGGTTGGGCGGCACAACCGGCATGGAGAACCGGGCTAGGGCTCGGCGAGTGGCGGAATTAGGGAAGCGAAAGGCGTGCAAGCGGCCCGATCGCGAACTAGGATAGGAAGCGGTGAAATCCGGTCCCGCGAGTACGCCGGTCGCTCGGTCGACCTACGGCGGGCTTGCCGCTCTCCCCCGAACACTCGCAGCAACAGGTTCGAACGATGCGCGTCGCTCTCCCGCCGTTTCGCGTCGATGGCTTCCATCCCGCTTACGCATCTGATGCTTGCTCAGTTCCGCGAACGCGAACTATGACATCGACCTGCTTGACGGCGCTGGCGACACTGGTAGCGCTGGTGGCGCTGGCGGCAATCGATGTCGAGCGGGCGGCGGCCCAGTCGATGGGGTCCGGCTTGATGCCCGCCAATATCGCTCGACGATATGGGCTCGAACGGGCTTGGTTCACGCAGATTGAAGTCGGGCGGGGACGCGGACGGGTGAACGAAGCGGTGGTTCATGTCAGCAAGTCGAGGCTGCAGACGACCGTCGAGGTTTTCCAGGGGCCATCCCGCTGGCAGTTCACCGAATATGAACGCGACGCTTTCGGCCAAATCATCGGTCCCGAGGGCGCGAAGCGGAAAGCGAACGACTTCGCCGCGCGGCTGAAGAGAATCTCTCCCGAGGCCGGCGAGCCGAGGGTGCAGGTGCAGGTGGTGCCCGAAGTCACGCTGTATGTCACGACCAACCAAGGGTTGATCCAGGCGATTGACGGCGAGACGGGCAAAACGCGTTGGTCGGTGCGAGTTGGTTCGGCGCACTATCCGACGACCGGCGCGGTCGCCTCGGAAAATCACGTCGCCTTGTTGAATGGCTCGACGCTCTATGTCCTGCGATCGACCGACGGCGAAATGATGTGGCAGAAGAAGACGGACGGCGTGCCTGGGGCCAGCGCGGCGATCAGCGACGAGTACGTGTTTGTGCCGATGGTCAATGGGGCCATCGAGTCTTACACGCTGGCCGATCCGAAGGCGGTGCCTTGGATCTACCGGTCGCTTGGGCGAGCCATGGTGCAACCGGCGCTCGGCTTCGGCAGTTTGGCGTGGCCGACCGACTATGGCCATCTGTATGTGGCGTCGGCGACGTCGCGGTCGATCCTCTACCGATTGGAGTCGCGCGAGACGATCGCCGCGACGCCCTCGTTCGCGGCCGCCGACCGGCTGATCGCGCCGACCATCGATGGCTATGTCTACTGCCTGCAACCCTCCCGCCAAACGAGCAACATTTTGTGGAAATTCTCGTCGGGGGAAACGCTGTCGCAACCGCCGCTGGTCAACGGCGAATTCGCGTACGTGTTGTCGGATGATCGGAATCTGTATTCGCTGTCGACCAAGGATGGTTTGCCGCAGTGGAAGTCGCCCGGCGTCAACAAAATGTTGGCGATCAGCGGGGACAAGATGTACGCCGTGGGCGAAGTGGGCCGCCTCGTGGTGCTCGATCTGAAAACGGGAAGCCGCACCGCCACGATACCGCTCGACGAATTCGACTTGCAAATCACCAACCCGCTCACCGACCGGCTGTACTACGGCACGAAACTCGGCACGCTACAGTGCCTCCGCGAGGTTGGACATCGTTGGCCGGTGGTCTTCGCGCCGACGGACGGCAAGAAACCGAGGCCGAAACCGGCTCCGAAGCCGGCCGCTGGCGACGGGCCCTCCGCCGAGCCGAAACCGGCCGACAACGACGATCCCTTTGGCGCGGCCGCGCCCGCCGCCCCCGCGAAGCCTGCCGAACCGGCTGGAGGCGACGATCCGTTCGGGGCCGATCCCGCCCCGGCTGGCAAGCCCGCCCCGAAGCCCAAGGACGACGCCGATCCGTTCGGATAACTCCTCATCCGCCGAACCGCTCTAGCGGCCGATTCGAGGCGGAAGTGGCCGGAACCGCCCGAAAACCGGCAGCTGGCGCTGGGCCGGCTAATGAACCGGCGGCTGGCGCTGA
>JBIKVL010000362.1:0-5316 GCA_044356875.1 Pirellulaceae bacterium
ATTCGTGCGGGTCCGCGGCGGTCGGGTCGAAGCGCGTCCCATCAAAGGCACTCGGCGACGAAGCGCGAGCCCCGAAGCCGATCTTTTCATGGGCGACGAATTGTTGGCGAGCGAAAAGGATCGTGCTGAGAACACGATGATCGTCGATCTGCTGCGCAACGACCTGTCAACCGTGTGCGAGCCAGACAGCGTTCGCGTGGAAAAGCTCTGCGGCTTGGAAGTGTACGAGTACGTGCAGCATCTGGTGTCGGTGATCACCGGACGGCTGGCCGCCGGCCGCACGCCATTCGATCTGCTGTGGAACGCGTTTCCCGGCGGATCCATCACGGGAGCTCCAAAGGTCCGCGCGATGGAGATTATCGCCGAACTGGAACCAACGGCCCGCGGTCCCTATTGCGGATGCCTAGGCTACCTAGGATTCGATGGCGCGATGGATCTCAACATCCTCATTCGGACGATCACCGCCGGTGGCGGCTGGTGGCAATTGCCCGTTGGCGGCGGCGTGGTCGCGCAATCGAATCCGCAGAGCGAATACGAGGAGACATGGCACAAAGCGGCCGGTCTGCTCCGTTCGCTCGCCGTCGGAGCCGCGCAGTGATCCTCTTGATCGACAACTACGACAGCTTTGTGCATAACCTAGCCCGCTACCTGAGGCGGCTCGGACAGGAAACACTGGTCGTGCGCAACGACCGCGTCACGGTCGCCGAGATCGAACGGCTCGCGCCGGCCGCTATCGTCATCTCGCCCGGCCCCTGTAGTCCCGCGGAGGCGGGCGTCTCCGTGCCCGTTGTCCGCGAGCTGCACGAGCGGTTCCCCATCCTGGGTATCTGTCTTGGACATCAATCGATCGGCGCGGCGTTCGGGGCCCGAGTGGTTCGCGCCGCCGAGCCGATGCATGGAAGGGCCAGCTTGATCCGCCATGACAACGCGGGTCTGTTTCACCGCCTTCCCAACCCGCTCCGCGTCGGCCGATACCACTCGCTGGTGCTCGATCGCCAGAATTGGCCGAACTCCCTGGTCGCCGACGCCTGGACGCTCGACGGAACCGTCATGTCCGTGCGGCATCGCCAGTGGGCCGTCTACGGTCTGCAATTCCACCCCGAGTCGGTTCTAACCGAGTGCGGCTATTTGTTGTTGGAACGCTTTCTTGCGGTGGCCCGTTTGCCGCTCGCCAGTCCGCGGCCCACGATGGCCGAGGAGCTAGCCCCGCCACCGCCCCTTCCCGAGATGCCCGCCAATCCCGTCACCTTTTGAAATGAACCCGCGGTTTTGCTGATTTTGTCATTTGTCACTTGTCATTAGTCACTTGTCATTAGTCATTAGTTATTAGTGATTAGTGATTCGTCAATCATCCATCATAAATTGATGTTTGTCATTGGCAAGTATTTACTATTCACTATTCACTAGCCACTAGCCACTAGCCACTGGCGACTAGCAACTAGCAACTGGCAACTGGCAACTGGCAACTGGCAACTAGCAACTAGCAACTAGCAACTTTGGAGTTTTGTGACCATGGCCCCTATGCCTTGTCGCCGCCGCTGCGTCATCAATGGCGCGACGCTCGTCCTTGGTGTCGCGTCACTGTTTGGCGCGTCGACGCATCTGTTCAATGCCAGCAGTGCCTGCCTGCTGCCGCGCGTGGAGGCGGATGAGCCGAAAGCGGATGCGGTGAAAGCGGACGAGTCGAAGGTCGCTGGCCATGAGACGATGGAAGTCGCGGGTTGGACGGTGCATGTCAGCGCGCCGCTGCGGGCGGCCGATCCAGCCGCGATGGACGAGGCGCTGCGGCTGTTGGAACGGCAACTGCGCGAGGTGGCGCGAATCATTCCCGCTGGCCCCTTGGCCGACTTGCGGAAAGTCCGGATTTGGATGTCGCCGCAACCGGCCGGTTTTCGGCCGACGGGCGAATACCATCCCGACGCGGGCTGGCTGCGGAACAACGAACGCGATCCGGCGATGGCGAAAGCCATTCAATTCACCAACATACCGCAGTTCGCCGCCGAAACCCAGCGCATGCCGGCAATGGTGCTGCACGAATTGGCCCACGCCTACCATGACCGCGTGTTGGGGTTTGATGAACCGAGGGTTCGCGCGGCGTTCGCGGACGCGGTGAAAGCGGGCCGCTACGAGCGGGTCCTGGAGTCGTCCAGCGGCCAGCAGCGACGGGCATATGCGCTCACCAACCACAAAGAGTATTTCGCGGAATTGACGGAATCCTATTTCGGTGTCAACGACTTTTTCCCATTCCATCGCGCGCACTTGCGGGAACACGATCCGGCGATGGCGCGGCTGTTGGGCGACCTGTGGCAAGTGACGCCGCGCGCGACGGTAGCGGATCGTCCTGCCTCTTCTTCCGCCGCGGCCGCCGGCTATGGGGTCGGGCCGCCGCCCGCCGAGCTAAAACTGCCGTCCTTTTACCGCAAATTCGTCAGTGCTGGCGGATATCCGATCGTCTCCTCGGAGAGGGTCAACGATTTCGCGTTGAAGGAGGCGGCTTACTTGGTGGATTTGATGTTGGCCCAGCGTCCCGACGTCCGCCGGGCGATGATCGAAAGCGGGTCGCGTTTGATTGTGATCGCCCGCGACGAGTTCTCGACCGACATTCCCGAATACGCCCACATGAAGCCGAAAGACTTTTGGGATGCCCGCGCACGGGGCTTTGGCGGTTCGCAGTCCGACCCGGTGTGCAGCTGCGGCGAGGAAAACCTGTTGGGATATCCCGGTGATCCCTACGCGACGGAGAGCATCTTCATTCACGAGTTCGCGCACAATATGCACCTCCGCGGATTGGTCCGGGTCGATCCCGAATTCGATACCCGCGTGAAGGCGGCCTATGACGCGGCGATGAAAGCGAAGTTGTGGGCCGGAAAGTACGCGTCGGTGAATCACCACGAGTACTTCGCGGAAGGCGTGCAATCCTGGTTCAACGACAACCGAGCGCACGACCACGACCACAACCATGTCGACACGCGCGCCGAGCTGCGGGTGTACGATCCGGGCTTGGCGGCGCTCTGCGAAGCCGTTTTCGGCAATACGCCGCTCGCCTACCGAAAACCGCTGGCGAGGCTCGAAGGCCACCTGGCCGGCTACGACCCGGTCGACTGTCCTGAGTTTGTTTGGCCGGAGAGGCTCGTGGCGGTCCGCGCGGAGATCCGCGCCAAGGCCCAAGCCCGCTCGGATGCCGCCACCGCCTCGCCTCGCCCCGAAAAACGCTAAGCCGACATCGGCTGCCTGCTCCAGACTGCGGCTGGCGGATCGCCGCTAGCTGCCAGCCGCCATCTGCCAGCCAACAGCCGCCATCTGCCGACTGCTAACTGCCCGCTGCCAGCCGCCAACTGCCCGCTGCCAGCCGCCTGCTGCCTGCTGCCCGCTGCCAACCGCTCGCCGCCGGTAGCTAGCCGCCCGCCGCATGGCAGCATGAACCGCCCGATTTGGGTGGCGATGGCGGCATGTCGTTGGCCGGATTGGCGTCGAAAAACCCGCTTGGCTTCAGCAAAAAACCGATGTAGGCCGTCGGCATCACGGGGTAGTCTTCCGCCCGGGGAATGTGCGTGTGCCCCATGGTGTACCAGAGCACCAGATCGGTGTTGGCGATCGGTCGATTCGCGGCTGTCCAGCGGATCAGTCCATCGCCGCCCTGGCTCTGATTGGGGTAGTCGCCGGCCGCGTACTTTTCGTCGGGCTGGAAAGGCGTGACCCAGACATGGTTCTCGACGAACCCCGCTCGTTTCCGCCACCACGCGTACTTGGAAGCCAGCGGAAAGGCGTTGTCGCCCGGAAAGAATTTGTAGCCAACAGGTTCCCCGACGGCGTTTAGGGATTGTTCGTTCACGATCCGCCACGTTCGGCCCGTCTCCAGGTTGAGGTTCGCCCGCGCTTGCTGTTCCGTTTCCAAGCGAGTGCTGCGGGCGTAGAACGCGTTTTCGTACGGATTGTCATCGCCGGGCGGATCCGCGATCGCGTCGACTTGGTAGGCCGTGTTGGCGGCGCCGTCGAGGTCGAAATCGAGCCGCACGTTGAAGAAATGTTGGTGGTTCGGCGCGTAGACCTGCGGCGCAACGAGCGTTCCATACTTGGGCTTCTGGCCCGCAGGGAACGCGCCGAGCGACAGGATGCCCGTAAGTTTGACTTCGAGCTGGATGTTGCCATCCGGGTAGAGGTACCAAAAGAAACCGTACTCGTAGTTTTCCACCGTGGAAAACGACGAGATCACGAGCCGCCGCGACCGTCGGACTTCCGGCGCGTCGGGAATGCGGCGATCGGTGTGCTTCCACAGCACGCCGAAATCCTCCTCGTGCATGCAGATGGCGTTCTCGATCGTCAACGGCTCGCCGCGGCTGGTGCAGAGGTGGGCGTCGAAATACCGGATCAACCCTAGGCAATCGCAGCCCAGCTTGAGGCTGTTCGCGCACATTCCCATGCCATATTCGCCGACATCGAAAGCGTTTTTGCGTCGCTGGGTCGGCCCTGGATCGCCATAGGGAACCACCATCTCCGTCAGCGAGGCGCGCTGGAGAATCGATCGATCGCGGCCTTGGTCGTGGTACCGCAAATCATGCAGTGTCAGGCCTTCGCGGGCATTGAAACCGATGACAAAACGCCACTTCTGCCACCGCACCTCGTGACCCTGTACTTCGAAGCTCGCCCCCTCCGGTTGCGTGATCTCGATCGGCTTGACATCCCGCCGCTGGTCAGGCACCCGTTCGGCGGCGTAATTCGCCGAGCCGGGCGGCAAAGGCCACTGGCCATATTCCTCCACGCGGATGACCCGCATTTCGTTGAGGTCCACGACGGGCCGCAGCGCTTCGATTGGACGGGCGTAGCCGTTCTCCGTCGGGTCGGTTCGGAGGAAGCAGAGTGGTCGAGCAAGCCGTCGCTGGGCCTCCTCCGCGGCGCCGTAGTAGCCGGCGCTCCAGATGTCCACCATCACGAGACGCGTATCGGTGACACCGTAATGGCGTTCGAGCGCCTCTCGAAATTCCTCGCTCCGTAGAACCGCCTGTTCGCATTCGATCTGTTCGTCGATCGTCATCGTCGGCTGGACGCCCGGCACATGACGCCGCCACACCACTTCGCCACGAGCCAGCGACACGAGCGCTTCATGGCAGGCGTTGGCCGCGTTGTCGAACAACACCGCGAACGCCTCGCGCGGCGCGGCATATCCGGTAGTCAGTTGTGGGCCCGAAGCATGAAAGGCGGCGACGACGTCCTTGGCAGGCTCATGGAGACTGATGGAAACGATACGCGTCGTTGAATTCGCGAGTCCGTTTGCCCGCAAGACCGCGACGGCGGCGGCGACTTCGGCGGCGCTCAGCG
>JBIKVL010000363.1:0-5312 GCA_044356875.1 Pirellulaceae bacterium
AAACAGATTGAAAATCGCAGGAGCTGGCAAAGCGGGGTCCACATTGCCGTCCCAGCCTCGCAGCGCCGCGACTGCGTCGCGAATCGCCACCGCGGACCCCGCGGCAGCGCCCGCATCCAGCTTCTCGTCGACCAGCGAATCGAGCAGGGCGACAAGCGGCGGGAGGCACTCGACGGCGCGGAGGCTCAGCGTGTCGTGCTGCAAGTGGCGGAAGTCATCGAGCGAGATCGCGCCGCCCGCGCCCGCCGCCGCGTCGCGGGCGATCAACGCCTCCAGCCGTTCGCGAATGCGGCGCGCCCGATGACCGCTGATCCAAGTCCCGAATAGCGGAAACGGATAGTCGCCAGCGGCAAGTCGGTTGTTCGCCGAAACCAGCCAACCCCGCGCCGGATCGATCGCGTGCGGCATCGCGGCGAACGGGATCAGGCCTTGCCATTGCTGGCCCGGATCCCAACCCGCGCGGTAGCCGCGTTCCGCCGTCGCCCGTAGAGGAATGCGGCCCGCCGTCTGCACGGCGATCGCTCCGTCGACATCGGCCACCACCAAATTGAACGTCGGCACATGCCAGGGACGAACCGCCTCCCGAAACTCCGCCACCGATCGCGCTCGATTCATCGCGAGCAGCGCTGTCAGCCATCCACCCTGGGAAGCACCTAGCCAGCGGAGCGACACGGGCCCAGTGCGGTCGGCGGGCGGCGGCAGGAACTCGTCGACCAGCGGTCCATTCCGAGAGAGACGCACGGGCAAGCCAACGTCCTCGGCCCCGCGAACGGCGATCGTTTCCGTCAATCGTCGTTCGGGCTCCCATTGCTCGCCGAACAAAAAACAACCCGGATGATCGGCGTCCACGCGTTCCTGGTACAGGTCGCGTTGCGAGCAGATGTTGTTGGTGATGCCCCACGCCAAGGTCGGCGTGCGGCCGATCATGATGGCGGGAATGCCCACATACGCGGCCCCCGCGATCCGCGTGTCGCCCGCGTCGATCCGGGCCTCGTACCAGCAAGAGACCGCTTCGAACGCAATGTGCGGATCGCTCGCGACCATCGGTTTGCCCGACCGCGTGTGCTGGCCCGCCACGACCCAGTTGTTGCTGCCGCTCGGATCGCCACCGCCCAGCGTTCGTCCCACACGCTCCGCTTGGCCGACGCCGCGTCGGCCCGCAGCGTCCACCGAGTCCCCAGCGTACGTCGTTTCCGCCGCGTTCCCCCAGCCGGTTTCAGCGGCCAGTCGCCGATAGGCTTCGGCCGGAACGATCGTTTCGTCGTCGGCCTCGCCCGTGCAGAACTCGTCGTACAGCGGACCTTCGCCCAACGCCCGTTTGGCAAGCTCGGGTTGGCAAATCACGGGAAACCGCCCGGTCAGATACCATTGGAACTCGACTTCGATCGAGACGCTGTCGAGCGCTGTCCAGGGCGACGGCTGATAGTCGAGCAGATCGAATTCGATCGGCAAGAGTTCGCCCGCTTGCCGGATCCACGCGTTCACGCCGGCCGCGAACCATTCCAAGTGATCACGCGTCGCCGCCGGCAGTTCCGCCAGCGACTCGGCGGCAATACGGTTCAAGCCGACCGTGCGGACCAGTCGATCGTTGGCTAGCCCGTCGGGTCCGAGTATTTCCGCGAGTCGTCCCTGGCCTTTGCGACGCAGATAATCGAGCTGAAAGAACCGGTCCTGGGCCATCGCGTAGCCAAACCCGAACCAGCCATCGGCTTTCTGTCGCGCTTGGACGAGCGGGATGCCCCAGCGATCCCGATGAATCTCGACGGTTTCGCACACGGCGCGAAGCACTTCGCGTTCCCGCTTAGGGGCCCGACACTGCGACTCGCGCCGCCACCAGTCCTCGAACGCCGCCGCCGACCAACCCAGCGTCCGCCGCACGCTGTCGATCGACTCGCCGCTCCCCAAACGACGCAACAGATCCCGGTTCGAACTCGGCGGCATCAATCCAACCTCCGCAGATGGCGACGGTTACGGCAGCGCTCCCCAGATTTCCACCAACAACGCGTGGATCTCGGGCTCGTCGCGTTTCAACTCGGCCCGCTGGAACGGATAAAAATCGTTAAGCCCGAAGTAGGCCTCGGACATCTCCGCGAAAAACTCCATCTGGTTCGTCAACGCGTAATGCTTGATCGCCTTGCCGTCGATGTGCAACACTTCGCGCCACTTCATGGCGTCGACCGTGCGTTGCCAGGCGGCCTTGATTCGCGGCTCCTCGAAGCTCAGTTCGCGGTCGTGGTAAGCATGGGCCAGCTCGTGCAGCACGGCCCACGGTTGCTGCCGATGATGTCGCGGATTGGCGAAGCTATGGGCGACCGGAATATGGACCCCTTGAGCCAGCTTCTCCGCATAGCCATTTCCCTTGAGCCACCCCGCGCTCGGATGGTACTGCATCGCTTTCAGCGCGCCGTGGTTGAGGTCGAGCCAAATCGGCACGGCGCGAAGTTTCGCCAGGCGGTCGGCGGGCGTGATCATCGCGATCTCGTACAGGCGATCGCCGAGCAACCGCAGCGAACGTTTTCCCAGGTCGTCGTGCGGCGCGGCGACAAGACGCGCGTCGAGCCACACGGTCCACCCTTCCAACTCGCGACGCTCATGCGCTTCCGGTCGATCCAGCTTCTTCGACTCGGACGCCTTCTCAGACTCGGACGCCTTCTCGGCCGCCTTCGAGGCCGTTGGTGGCTGAAGCGTGACGAAGCCGAAGAGGACGGTCAGCCAAGCGATGGCGATGAGCGGCCCAGAAGAAGCGGTGGGAAATCCTATCGAGTTCATGCGTCGGACCGTTTGCGAAGGACAAGGATGGAGTCGCTGAGTTCGTCGTTGAGTCGCAGCGGTTGCGCGAGGTCGTAATTGTAGTCGAACACGTCCAGCAGTTCGAATTCGGGCACCTTGGCGAGCAAGCCGCGGAGTTGGCGGGCGGTGTAGGTGCGGAGGTTGAATTCGGTGACCAGTTTGAGGTTGCCTTGCGGGCGTTTGACCAGCAGATTGACGCGGATCGATTCGAACCGCTTTCGCAGATCGGTGCCGGTGACGCGAAAGGTGTAGACAACCTTCGTCTTGCCGCGTTCAGCCCGCCATCGCTCGGTGCATTCCAACGCGGCGTCGGGCGGCAGCAGATGCAAGCCCAGCAGATACAAGCCACCGGGCCGCAGCGCCGCCGCAACCGCGCGGAGATGGCTCTCCGCCGCCGTTTCCGTCAGCAAATGGCGGAACGTGCTGAAGGTGTTGAACGCGCAATCGACGGGCCGCTTGAGCTGGAAGTCGGCCATGTCCGCCTCCAGGATCTCCGCCTTCCAGCCGCGTTTGCTAAGCCGGCCCCGAAGGAATTCGAGCGACGGCACGTTCAGGTCGAGTCCGGCCATCTGATAGCCGCGGCGCGTCATCTCCATCACCAACCGGCCGCTCCCGCAGCCCGGTTCCAACATGCGTTTCACCGGCCGCGCGGCGTACTTCGCGCACGCCGCCTCAATGAAGTCGCTCTCGGGCTTCGTGTCCTCCGCGAACGCCATCTCCCAATACTGCGGATAGTCGTACCAATTGTCCACGGCGTAGTTCACTTTCCTGCGATGTTCGAACGGTAATCGGGCAATGACGGAGCAGTGAGCGGATGGTTAGCGGGAAGAACGCGAATTCGCACGCGCGGCGGGCCGCGGCTTGCCCCGCGAATCGCCCACGGATTCGGACTCCTTCTTCGGGCCGGATGTCTTTGCCGACACGGCGGCGACTCGCGACTTCGCCGAAGCGTTCGCTCGCGTGCGTTGTGGTCGGGAAGCGGCGTCGAATTCGAGCAGTCGAGCTGTCAATTCATCGCGGCGGCCGCGATGGTCGATCCCCAACACTCGGCAGATCGTCACCAGCGCTTCTTTGTTGAGCGCCAAAAGCGTCGTAGCGAGCGAGATGCGGCGGGAGCGCCGCAACCGCTCGCGATAACTTCGGACCAACTCGATCGGATCGTCGTTCGAGTCAGCCTCCTCGCTCACTTCCTGCGGCCACGCGGCCAGCGCCAGGACGACGATCGATTCAGGCGGAAGAGCGGTAAGAATCGCGGCTTTCAATGTCATAAGGCTGCGTATCGTAACAACCCGGCGGCGCCACGGGCAGATGGCGCGGTCATTCGCCGCCGTCATTCGCCGCCGTCATTCGCCGCTGTCATTCGCCGCGGTCAGTCATTCGTCCCGGGCGACAATCTCCAGCCGTGCGGTCGCCGCGTCGGGCAAGGCGATGACCAAGCTGCGCGTCGGCGCAAGGTACTCAAGCCGTTCCGCCACGATCGGTTGGCCGTTCAGCAACACCTGCGCAGGCCACGGCGCGCCATGCACCACCACATGGGAGCCGCTCTTCCGCCATGGCTCGACGACGATCGCCCCGCCCATGCCGCGAGTCCGGCCGGCCGCGGAAACCCAATAGTCAGGAAGTGAATCGCGACCGTTGGAGCTCGACCGGTTCGCGATGAGCGCGGGGCTCCATAGATCGTGAGCGCGGTAGCCCGCCAGCAGTTCCAACGCGAGCGGCTGGAGTGTCCCCGGGTTGATATCGGCCGGATTGCGGGATTGCAGCACAAGGTCAAACGAGTCCGGCAACAAGCCCGCGCGGGGATGGCCCAGCGGATAGCACTGCTGGATCGCCGAAAGCGTGATGCCGTCGGCTAACCGTTCCCAGGGACCGTCCGGGTCGTGCGGCTGCAACCACCGCAGAGCGTCCGCGTAAACCAAACCACACCACTGCACAGGCAGGCCGATCCATACGGGCGCTTTCCATTGGGTCGCGCCCAGCACGGCGATCGTCGCGTACGGCCCCACCGCGTTGGCGCCTGTGGGCGATTCGTCCAGCGGATCGAGGTACACAAACGGCACCCCTGTCCACGCCCATTCCCTGGCGAGCTCAAGAAAACGCGGCTCGCCGGTCACGCGGTACGCCAACGCGTACGCCTTCACCAAGTGAGCGGCGGCAAGGATGTCCGGCGTGTGGAGCGGAATCTCCCAGGTCTGCGCGCCGCGAGGCACGCCGCCGTGGAACCGTTCCAACGCGCGTAACCGTTCCAGCGCCGCGTTGACCAACACGCGATCGCCCGCATGCAGAGCGGCTTGAAGCGCTCGCAGCACGGGCAAGGCCGCGAATCCGTTCGCTTCCCGCGAATCATGCGTGCGACTGTAGTCGATCCCCTGCGCCGGTGGACGATAGCGGGCGATCCCATCGGCATCGAACGCGCCATCCATCGGATCGAGCAATCGCCGCGCGACACTCGCCGCCTGCGGTTGGATCTCGCGAAAACGACCGCGAGCCAGCCCCGCGAGCGGCGGCTGCAAATGCCCGAC
>JBIKVL010000364.1:0-5296 GCA_044356875.1 Pirellulaceae bacterium
GAAGGAAGGAAGGCTTGGAATTGTGCCCGCGCGCGGGAGTTTACGCAACAAATCCCGGCCCAGGACCGATCGTTTACCGCCAAGCCGAAGGCGCTGGCTCGGCCGGAATGCGGAATCGGGCGGACTAAGCGGATACGCGGCGCCACATCAGCCATCGCCTACGGCTCGGCGGTAGCCGAAGGCGGTTCTAAGTCGTGGTGCAGCGTGCGAGCGTGGCGGCGATCTCGGCGGCGCGGACGGGCTTCGAGAGATAGTCATCCATGCCCGCCTCCAAGCAATGCTCGCGGTCGCCCTTCATCGCATGCGCGGTCAACGCCACGATCGGCAAATGCCGTCCGGTTCCCTGTTCCCGAGCGCGAATCGCCGCCGCCGCCTCGAAGCCATCCATCTCCGGCATTTGCACATCCATGAACACCACGTCAAACGGCTCGGCTTGCGACAGTTCCACCGCCTCCCGTCCATTGTTGGCGATCCGGACCTGATGCCCCATCCGCGTCAACAACGCCAAGGCCAACTTCTGATTGACGAGACTGTCTTCCGCCAGCAAGATCCGCAACGATCGGGACGGAGGCACCAGGGCCGGAGTCGCCGGTGAAGCCACGCTCGCCACCGAGCCAGTCGTCGCCGCCGCCGACGCAGGGGAAGCGTCGCTCGCCTCGGCCACAGCGGCGGGCGCCAGCGATTCGACGGCGGGTCGGTCGAGCAAACTGCGGAGTGTCGCGTCGAAGAGTTCGGAAGGCTTTACCGGCTTGATGAGCGCGGCGGCGATTCCCAATTCCAGGCAGCGTTGCTGGTCGCCCGTGCGTTCGCTCGAAGTCAACATCACCACGCGCGGTGGAGGCGGCGGCAGCGCGGTCCGAATCCGCTCGGCAAGCGTGAACCCATCCATTCCCGGCATATTGCAATCGGTCACGACCAATTGAAACGGCCGACCGGCGATCGCGGCGTCGCGGAGCATTCCCCACGCCTCCTCCGCGCCGGACGCCGTCACCGGCTGGATCCGCCAATTGCGGTAGGTCTCCTCCAGAATCAAGCGGTTCGTGCGGTTGTCGTCGACCAGCAACACTCGCAGCGTTTCCAGGGCGAGCGGCGTGGGCTTTGGCGGCGGCGCCCGCAGGGCGGCAGCCGACGCCTGGAAGCGCGCGGTGAAATGAAAAGTACTCCCCGTTTGCTCGTGGCTCTCCACCCAAATCCGACCGCCCATCAGTTCGACAAGCTTCTTGGAAATCGACAACCCAAGCCCGGTGCCGCCGAACCGTCGAGTGGTGCTCTTATCGCCTTGCTCGAACGGATCAAAGATCGTCGCCAACTTCGCGGCCGGAATGCCAATGCCCGTATCCCGCACCGTGAAATGCAATTCGACGAACTTTTCGTCCGCGGCCGCCACTTCCACGCTCAGTTGAATCTCGCCGCTCGGCGTGAACTTGATGGCGTTGCCCACCAGGTTGACGATCACTTGGCGTAGCCGGTGAGGGTCGCCGCAGACAACTCGGGGAATCCGCGGGTCGAACCGCGACACCAATTCCAGATCCTTGCCCGCCGCGCGGAACGCCAGGGCCTTCATGCAATCGCCGAGCACCTCGCACGGTTCGAAATCGATCCATTCCAGATCGAGCCTACCCGCCTCGATTTTGGAAAAGTCGAGGATGTCGTTGATCACCGCCAGCAGCGCGTCGGCCGATTCTTGGGCGATTCGCAGGAATTCGCGTTGCTGTTCGGTGAGCGGCGTTTCGAGCACCAGCCCAGTCATACCCATGATGCCGTGGATCGGCGTGCGAATCTCGTGGCTCATATTCGCCAAAAACAGGCTCTTGGCCTGATTCGCCGCTTCGGCCGCCTCTTTCGCTTGCTGCAGTTTGACGCCCGCCGCCCGCCGCTCCTCGTCCGCCCGCTTCTGCAGCGTGATGTCGCGGACAAACACGATGAAGCCAGCGGTCGAATCCTGGAGCGTAAACGCCTGCAAGCCGACTTCGGCGATGAACTCCTCGCCCATCCGCCGCCGCATGATAAGCTCGCCGCGGCTGCCGATCAGCGAGCCGCCGCCGGCCGTTTGCTGGAAATTCGCGAGCTTTTTGCGGAAGCGGTCGACCGATCGACCGGGCAGAAGCACGTCCGCCAGCTCTTTGCCCGCCAGCTCGCGGCGACGGCATTGAAACGTCTGCTCGGCGGCCGGATTCATTTCGACGATCCGCCCCTTTTCATCGATCAGCAGAACGCAGTCCATCGCGTACTCGAAGATCGCCCGCGTTCGCGCCTCGCTTTCGCGCAGCTCGATCAACGCCTGCTCGCGGTCGGTGACATCCCAAAAGATGCCTTGAATGCCGATCGCCCGTCCCTCGGGGTCGAACAATGGCGTCTTCATGACCTCGACCCACAGCTTGCCGCCGTCGGGCGTTTGATGCATCTCCACGCGATCCATCGTCCGCCGCGATTCGATCACCAGCAGATCGTCGCGACGGTACTTCGCGGCCAGGTCGGCGGGAAACAGATCGTAGTCCGTTTTGCCGATCAATTCCTCGAGCGACTTTCCGAGCAGCTTGCGGTACGACGAATTGACATAGGTCAACCGTCCCTCAGCGTCCTTTCGCAAGACATGCACCGGAAGATTCTCGACGAGCGACAAATAGAGTTGCCGCGCTTCCTCCAGCTCCAACGCGAACTCCTGCGATTGCGCCTGGGCCTCGGCCAGTTCGCCGACCGCTTTCCGCAGTTCGGCATCGCGTTTCCGCTCGCTCCGCTGCATCTCGCGGCGGGCGTCATCCGCCTCCCGCCGCAAGCCGCGATGGTCCCACGCCAGTATCGCCAAGAACCAGACCGTCGCCAGCGACAGGCTGCGGTTGAGGATCAACACGGGCACCGCCGAGTTCGTTGGTTGAGCGGCGGCGGTGATCACAATCAGCAGCGTGCAGACGCCTGCCGTCCACAACGTGTGATTGCGGTCGGGCAGCTTCAGCGACAACACCACCATCGAAATGAAGAGCAACTCGCCAGCGACCGCCCCGGCGCCCAACCCCAACGACAGGCCGGCCAACGCCAACGCCAGCATCGCGGTCAACACCAGGAGATGGCCGCGAGTCATCGCCATAGAAGCACCCGCACGTCGCAGACATTGGTGTGCGTCGGTCCCGTTTTGATCAAGCCGCCCACACGCTCAAAGAAATGATAGGCGTCGTTGCGAGCCAAATAATCCTGGAGAGAAAGCCCCAGACGACGCGCCGCCGCCAAGGTTCCCCCATCCGCGATCGCGCCCGCCGCGTCCGTCGGCCCGTCCTCGCCATCCGTTCCACCCGACAGAACGACAAGCGACTTGGCGCTCCCGCGAGCGGACAATGCGACCCGCGATGTCTCGAACTGCGATGTCTCGACCCGCGGTGTTTCGTTCAAAGATGTTTCAGTTGGCGACAGTTCCGCGAGCGTTAGTTCCGCGAGAGCCGCGAGCGAGGCGAGGACCAGTTGCTGATTGCGGCCGCCGCTTCCGCGAATCTCGGGTGGCGCTAGCCGCACGATGGGCTCGCCGCCCGTCACGAGCGCGCCCGCGACGGGGCTTTGTCGCAGCGTGGCGGCGCGGTGGACCAGTTGCCTCCCAAGATCCTCGGCATAGCCTTCCAGCGTCCGCGAAGACTCGCCGTGGGCCGCGTATCCAAGCCGTTCGGCTTCCGCCAACGCCGCCGCGACCGCCACCGCGTTGTTGCCGATCACGCGATGCGACACGTCGCACCCCGACGCGGTGCGGTAGTTCCCCACGCTTCGCTCGGCGCGTGGCGAAGTTTCTGGAACGGGCGCCGCTGAAGGCCCGGGCCATGCTGAAGGCTCGGGCGGCGGCGACGGTTGGAGCCGTGCGAACGATCGCGAACGCTCGACCAACGCCTGGCGGATCAGCGCCGGCGTTTCGGCGCCCAATAGGCGGTCGAGTATGGCGAGCGCTTCGTCGGGAGTCGATGGATCGGGGACCGTGGGACCGGACGCGATGATGTCCAGCGGATCGCCGAGCACATCGGAGATGACCAGCGTCGCTAGCGCGCCCGCGCGGCAATGGCGGGCGAGTCCACCGCCTTTGATCCGGCTCAGCTGTTTGCGGACCGTGTTCAGTTCGCGAATGTTCGCGCCGGCGGCGCTCAGCCTACGAGTGACTTCTTGTTTGTCGGCGAGCGAAATGTTGGCCAGGGGCGCGGGGAGCAACGCCGAACCGCCACCCGACAGCAGGCACAGACAGAGATCGCGCGGCCCCAACGCCTCGACCATCGACAAGACGCGTTCCGCGCCCGCGACACCAGCGGCCGTCGGCTCGTTGACGCCCGCCGGCCGAGCGGCATGGAGCACGATCCGGCGGAGCGGCCGCACGCAATCGGCGGGCACGTTGAGCCATCCTTCGAGCTGATGGCGAGTCGCCAGCGTTTCTCCGAGCGCGTCTTCCAGCCCCGCGGCCATTCCAGCGCCCGCCTTGCCGCCGCCTACCACGACGATGCGACCGAGTTGATCGAACCGCCAGCGGCGATCGGCGACGACCAGCCAGTCGCCGTCGACGATCACGCATTCCCGCACGAGCCGTTGGGCGTCGACCGCCGCCACCGCCGCCTTCCAGATCCGCAACGCGTCGTCGCGAAGCGGTTGGTCGGGCGTTTCGGGGGAGCTGCCAAACGGCGGCGAACCGGCAGCCGAACTTGGGCGAACGGACATCGGGCCCCCTTGCGGCATGCGTCGTGCTTCGTGTGCCGTGCGGCGTGCGGCGTGCGGCGTGTGCCGTGCGGCATATGCAGCGTGCGGCGGCAGTCGGCAGTTACTCGGGCAACATGATCTCCCGGCCATCCCCGTCGCGGCACTCCAGGGCGAGGTGCTCGGGGAATTGGGAATCGGCGATCAGCACTTGGATTTTCAAATTGGCGTCGTCCTCCAACCGGCTGATTTCCTTCCGCTTACGGTTGTTGAGGTAGGTCGCGACCTCCTGGTTGACGCGGACGGTGATCGACGCGATGTAGGGAAGCTGCGACGCCAACATCATCATTCGAACGACTTCAATCGCCATGCTTTCGGGCGTCTTCACCAAGCCGCGGCCATTGCAGCAGGGGCAGGTGGCGTAGACGCTGCGATTGATGCTCGGCCGGATCCGTTGCCGAGTCATCTCGATGAGGCCGAAGGGGCTGGTGCGGAGGACCTTCGAGCGGGCGCGGTCGCGTTTCAGGGCGTCGAGCAGCGCGCGTTCCACGCCGCGGCGATGCTTGTCGCGCCGCATGTCGATGAAGTCGTTGACGATGACGCCGCCCAGGTCGCGGAGCCGCAATTGCCGGGCGATCTCCTT
>JBIKVL010000365.1:0-5289 GCA_044356875.1 Pirellulaceae bacterium
GCCCAGCCCCGCGTGCGTCCAGCGGACTGGCGTTGTGGCTGACGCCGGCGACGGGGCAACGACCGGAAAGGCGGCGGTGATTCGGGCCAGACCGCCGCTCGGTTCGACCCACGGCAGAATCGTCGCGATCCGCAACGCCGGTTTGCCGTCGACCGCAAGCGTCGCTCCCGCGACATATTCCACGGCGCCTGCGCCACCCGCGCTGCCGCCGTCCGCGCTGCCGCCGACCGCGCTGCTGCCGTCCGCGCTGCCGCCGACCGCGCTGCCGCCGACCGCGCTGCTGCCGTCCGCCGCAGCAGATGCGGCGATTTGGAAGGTGACGAGCTCCCAGTTCACGTGTCCCAACGCGTCGATCCGCGCGACCGGCTCTTGCCCGAGATAGCAGCCCTTGTTGAAGCTGATGGCTCGCGCGTCGCGTCCCACCTCCTGCGGCAGTTGCTCGGCCGTGATCTCGCGACCGTAAAGCGGCGCGCCGTGCGCGATCCGCCACGACTCGAACGTCCGCTCGTCCCAAATCGCCAGCGCCTCGCGTATCAGCGTCTCGCCTGTCAGCGTCTCGCGTGCCGGCGATTCACTCGCAACCGTGGCTTGGATTGAGCCGCCCGCTGCCCGCAACAGGCCCTCGACGGCGATCGAACGCAGCTTTTCGAGCCACTGATCGGAGTCGCTGGCGGTCGCGTCCGGGGCCGGGTACTCAACCCACAACGCCGCGTCGCTGGAGTCCCAAGGATTGGACCGAACAACAACAGAGCCAGCGAGCTGAGCCGACAACGCCGTTGATAACATCGCCGACAACGCTGCCGATGACGCCGCGTACGGAGCGGCCGGAGCTGCGGATGGCAAGTCGATCGCCTGCCGCAGACCGATTCCCGCGAGGCCGCAGAACAAGGCGGCGGCCATGGTGCCGGAACGGTCGGCGAGCCGCACGTCTTCGCGAATGACGAAGCGATCGAGATGCCGCAGCAACGGCGCGACGTGGTCCCGCGGCGTCGCGATCAGCAGGCGATCGGGTTCGACCACCACGAAGCCGTGGCCCACGATCTTGCCGTTGCCCGCGCAAAAGAACGCTTCGCGGATGTCCCCAGGCGCCAGCTTCTTGATCTCTTGCGTGCAGAAGGCGTGCAGAAACGACGCGCGATCGCGCCCCGTCAGCTCCAGCCAGCCGCGTCCGCGCCAGGGATAAACGCCGCCCACTTGGGCTTGTTCCCAGCAAGACAGCCGCGATCCTCCGACCAAGGCGTTCATGACTGCGACTCTTCCTCATGGGCCAGCGACAGATGAGCGTATTCGGCGTTCGCGATGACGAGGCCCGTATCGAAGGGACGGGCGAGCAACACGATTTCGTCGGCCGTCTCCACGGGCACGCAGCCCAGGTCCTCGACCACGTCCCGCGGCAGATCGCTGAGCAGGTATAGCCGTCGCGATTCGCCCAGTTCCGCCAGCATTTCCCGCACGGGATCGATCTCCTCGCCACGGCTGGCGCCGGTCGATCGCCGCGCTTTCGGGACCGCGCCCGCCTCGACGGCGCCCGCCTCGACGGCGTTCGCCGGGCGACGCATGGCGGTCGGTGGCGCATCCACGTTCGAACAAACCACAATCACGCCTTCGTCCACGACCATCCGCGAGGCGGCGAAAAACGCCCGCTGAATGTCCGCCCACGCCTGCCCGCTCGACGCCTGCCCGCTCGACGCCTGCCCGCTCGATGGTTGCCCGCTCGATGGTTGCCCGCTCGATGGTTGCTCGACGGCGGCGACCGCGAAACCGACCGGTTGCGACAGTCGTTGTGCCCAGGCGTCCAGCATCGATCGCCGGGCGTGGCGCGTCACGGAGTCGGTATGGCCGCCGATCACCTGGGCGAGTCGTCCATGGGCGGTGGGCACCGCTTCGATGCGGAACTGCACACCGAGTTGCCAAGCGACGCGGTCCGCTTCCCAGCGACGTGTTCGGCCATGGCGGCGCCAATCGGCGGGACTGGTGGCGAGCAGGCGGAATTGGGCGGCGGCGTCGGCGAACAGCGGGTAGATGCCGCCCGGCGCGCCGAGATAACCGTAGCTGTGGTTGGGGCGCCGCAGACCGATGGGAACGACCACGTCCGCGTCGTACAGCACTCGGTTCAAATAGATCGGATAGGCGTCGTCGGTTGCGGCCAGATACGCCAGCGAGTCCGCGTCGTCGGGGCGGTGTTGAACCTCCCGCACGCCGCAGTCCAGCGCGTCGGCCGAAGCCCGCAACACAGCGATTTGGCCACGCTGCGCGCCGCTGGCCAGCAGCGCTTCGACAACGCCCTGGACGATGCCAGCCGCCTCGGGCACGCCCGGTTCAACGGCGATCGCCACGCGGTCGTCCGGCGTCAGCAACGCGGAGAGCGGCGGATAGTCGACCGGGGCCTCGACCGCGCGCCGCGCGGCGGCCCGCACGTCGCCCAGGGGCGCGATTCGCGGAGCCGCGCACCACAGGACGTCGATCGGATGCCGCCACGCCAGTCGCAACGAGCGGCCGTCGCCATAGAAGAGTTGCTCGTCCATGGTCGAATCGTAGACCAAAAGACGTTTTCAGCCTAGGGTCGCGCGGTCCGCAATCGGTTACGGACGATCCGCGTCAAATCGTCCCACAGCGAGTAGGCGACCGGGGTGACGAGCAGCGTGAGCAGCAGCGACAGCGCTTGGCCGCCGATGATCACTTTCGCCATGCTGGCTCGGGACGCAGCGCCCGGACCTTGGCCAAGCGCGATTGGCACCATCGCCGCGACCAGCATCAGGGTCGTCATCAAGATCGGCCGCAACCGCGTATGGTTGGCTTCCAGTATCGCCTGGTCGCGGGGCAGGCCGCGTTCCCGCAACACATTCGTGTAGTCGATTTGCAGGATGCCATTCTTTTTTACGATGCCAAACAGCATGAACAGGCCGAACACGGCGTAGATGTCCAGGTTCGTCCGCAACATCACCAGCGAAAGGAAGGCGAACGGCAACGTCAGCGGCAACGCCAGCAGGATCGTCACCGGATGGACGAGGCTCTCGAACTGCGCCGCGAGCACCATGTACATGAACAGAAAGCTCAGCAAGAAGGCGACGATGAAATTCGAGTTCGATTCGGAGAGCATCTTCGCCCGGCCAATAAACTCGTGGCGGTAACCCGGTGGCAGATCGAGCGTCTTCACGAAGTCGTCCACCAGTTTGACGCCTTCGCCGAGCGCCAGTCCCTTGAGGTTTCCGAGCACGACGATCTGCCGTTGCCGTCCGTAGCGGTCGATGGTCGCCGGACCTTGGGCCGGTTCGAGCCGCGCGAGGCTCGCTAGCCGCACCAGACCGGCCTGCGGCGACGGCACCGCCAAGCTGTCGACCGCCGATGGATCGTCCCGATAGGCCCGCTCCGCCCGCAACCACACGTCGTACTGCTCGTCGCCTTCCTTGAACTTGCTGACCGGTTCGCCGCCCACCAGGATGTTGAGCGTCGAGGCGATGGTTTGCACGGGAATGCCGAGGTCCGACGCCCGCTCGCGATCGATCTCCACGCGGAGCTCCGGCTTTCGCAGCGACAGGCTGGTGTCGACGTCGGTGAACTGGCCGTTTGAACGCATCCATTCGGCGACGCGGTTGGCGTACTTTTGCAGGACGAGCAGGTCGGGCCCAACGAGATTCAGGTCGATGTCGACCTGGCGAAACCCGGTCGCTTGGAACGCTTGCACATCCTGCACCGCGCAGCGCAGTTCCGGATAGTCGGCCATGATCCGCCGCGCTTCGTCCATCACGTCGAACTGGGTGTACTTCCGCTCGCGCAAATCGACCAGCCGGCAGTAGATGTTCGCTTCGGTCACGTCGCCCTGGCCTTTCGCGATCCGGCCCGTGGTGTCGCCGATGATCGTGAACACATGGGTCACGCCGCGCAGCTTCGCGAGGCGTCCTTCGAGTTCGAGGCACAGCTTGTTGGCGCGTTCGAGCGTGTACCCTTCGGGCAGCGTCATGCCCACTTCGAATTCGCTCTGGTCGTCCCGGGGCACAAAATCCTTGCCCACCCAGGAAAAGACCACCGGCGTGGAGAACAGCGTGCCGAGGGTGGCCAAGACGATCACCCACCGATACCGCAGCGACCACGCCAAGACGGCGACGTACAGATTCTCGATTCCCCGCGCGATCCAGCCCGATTTGCTCGAACTGTGGCCGCTCTCCACCTTGAGGAACCGCGAGCACAACATCGGCGTCATCGTGAACGAGATGAACATGCTCATCAGGATCGAAAAGCCGACCGTGAAGCCGAACGAGTTGAAAAAGCGTCCGACCGTGCCTTCCATGAACGCGACCGGCACGAAGATCACGAGCAGCGACAGCGTGGTCGCGACCACCGCCGACGCGATCTCGGCCGTCGCGGTCCGCGACGCCTCGATCGCCGCCCGCCCATGCTCTTCCATGTGCCGGAAGATGTTTTCGTGGACGACCACCGCGTCGTCGATCACCACGCCGATCGCCAGAATCAGTCCGAGCATCGTGATGTTGTTCAAGGTGAAACCCATCACCGCCATGAACGCGAACGTCGGCACCATCGACATCGGAATCGCCAACGTCGCGATCACCGTCGTCCGCCAATCGCGGATGAAAAGCAGGATCGTCAGGCTCACGAGGACGGCGGCGAGCAGCAAATGGAACTTGACTTCCTCGATCGAGGTTTCGATGAACCGCGATTGGTCGCGAATCACCTCGGTGCGGATATCGCCCGGCAGTCCGGATGCGACCTTCGCCAGCCGCTTTTTCACGTCTTGCACGACCGCGACCGTGTTCGTGCCGGACTGCTTCTGCACGATCAGGCTGACCGCGTTGTCGCCATCCAGGCGGCTCAGGCCCCGCGGCTCTTCCGTCGAATCCTCGACGCGGCCCACATCGCGGAGCCGCACTGGATAGCCGCCCCGGTCGGCGATGATCAAATCGGGGAACTCGGCGATCGTCGCCACTCGCCCCATCGTTCGCAGCACCAATTCCTGGGGACCTTGATCGACGCGGCCACCCGGCAATTCGAGATTCTGCCGCGTCAACGCTTGCCGCACGTCCTCCGCCGAAAGCTCGAACGCCAGCAACCGATCGGCGTCGAGATAAACATTGATCGCCCGCTGGCTGCCACCGACGAGCGTCACCGCGCCGACACCGGACACGGTTTCCAATTCCTCTTTGATCCGCTTCTTCGCGATCTCGGTCACCTCGCGGAAGTTGCGGCGCCCCGACACGGCGATCGTCATCACCGGCGCCGCGTCCAGATCGAACTTGTCGATCAACGGCGGATCGGTGCCGACCGGGAAGCGGC